>JAISIU010000134.1 GCA_031261885.1 Bifidobacteriaceae bacterium | reverse complement strand
CCGCGGTCGATCAGGTCGATGCCGTGGACCGTCGAGGTGCCCTGGGCCGCGAGCGCGGCGATGATGTGGGAGAAACCGCCCCTGAGGTCTGGGATGTCGATCTCGGCCGCGTGGAGCGGCGTTGGGCCGGAGATGACGGCCGAATGCAGGTAGTTCTTGCCGGCGAACCGGCACGGCGAGGAGCCGAGGCAGTTCGGGTACAGCTGGATGGTCGCCCCCATGCGGGAGAGCGCCTCCGTGAAGCCGAAGCGGTTCTCGTAGACCGTCTCGTGGACGATCGACAGGCCCTGCGCCTGGGTCAGTGCGACGACGAGCGGCTGCTGCCAGTCCGTCATGAACCCGGGGTGGACGCCCGTCTCGAGCGCGATCGAGTGCAGCTGGTCGCCGGCCCGGAAGAACCGGATGCCCTCGTCCGTGGCCTCGAACTGGCCGCCGACTTTGCGGAAATAGTTGAGGAACGTCGTCATGTCGGGCTGGCGGGCGCCGGCCACCATGATGTCGCCATTCGTCGCGAGGGCAGCGGAGGCCCATGACGCCGCCTCGATGCGGTCCGGCATCGACGTGTGGGTGTAGCCCGTCAGTTCGTCGACGCCCTCGACCGTGAGCGTGCGGTCCGTCTCCGCGGAGATGATCGCGCCCATCTTCTGGAGCACGGAGATCAACTCCATGATCTCCGGTTCGACGGCCGCGCCGCGCAGCACCGTGACGCCCTTGGCCAGGACGGCCGTGAGGAGCAGCTGTTCCGTGGCGCCGACCGACGGGTACGGGAGGGTGACCTGGGTGCCGCGCAGCGGCTTGGCGGCCGTCAGCAGGATGCCGCCCGGCTGCTTCTCGACGTCGGCGCCGAACTGGCGGAGGATCTTCAGGTGGTAGTCGATGGGACGGCCGCCGATGGCGCACCCGCCGAGCGCTGGAATGAACGCCTTGCCGAGGCGGTGCAGCAGGGGGCCGCACAGGAGGATCGGGATGCGGGAGGAGCCGGCGTGGTGGGAGATGTCCGCGACCGTTCCTTGGTCGACGCCGGACGGGTCCATGAGGAGCGTGCCGGCGGCGTCGTCCCACTCGACTTTCACGCCGTGGAGGCGCAGCAGGCCGCCCGTCACCTCGACGTCGCGGATGGCCGGCACGTTCCTGAGGCATGACGGTGTGTGGCCGAGCAGCGCGGCGACCATGGCCTTGGGCACGAAGTTCTTGGCCCCCCGTACCCGGACGGCGCCTTTGAGCGGGCGACCGCCTTCGATACGCATCACGTTATTCGCCATGAATTGCCTTGTGTCCGTCTTCTCTCGCGGGCCGGCTCCTCGGGCTGCGGCCGGCGGATAGTTGGGGTTGGGGGCTACCCCCAACCGTACGCCATCGGACGGCCGATTCTACGCGACGGGACGGGCGGACACCACCGGTTCCGGCGGCAGGTGCTTGGCGGGCAGCGTCTTGGGCAACCAGGCTGGGCGGGCGGCCTCGAAGGCGTCGATCGCGGCCGATTCGCGGAGCGTCAGGCCGATGTCGTCGAGGCCCTCCATGAGGCGCCAGCGCGTGTAGTCGTCGATGTCGAACGGCACGGTGAGGCCGCCCACGCTGGCCGTGCGCGCGCCGAGGTCGACCGTGATCTGGGCGCCGGGCCGGGCTTCCAGGGCGTCCCACAGCTTTTCGACGTCCGCCTGGGCGACCTGGGCCGTGAGCAGGCCCTGCTTGCCGGCGTTGCCGCGGAAGATGTCGCCGAAGCGCGGGGCCAGGACGGCGCGGAACCCGTAGTCCTTGAGCGCCCAGACGGCGTGTTCGCGCGAGGAGCCGGTGCCGAAGTCCGGGCCGGCCACGAGGACCGTGGCCTTCTGGTAGGCGGGCTGGTTCAGCACGAAGCCGGGGTCCTGGCGCCAGGCCGAGAACAGGGCGTCCTCGAAGCCGGTGCGTTGGACGCGCTTCAGGTAGACGGCCGGGATGATCTGGTCGGTGTCAACGTTGCTGCGGCGCAACGGCAGGCCGATCCCGGTGTAGGTGGTGAACTTCTCCATGGTTGGTTCTCCTTCAAGTCTCAGTGGGGCTGGCGGGCCGCTCAGGCGACGGGGGCGAGGTCGGCCGGCGAGGACAGCGTGCCGCGGACGGCCGTGGCGGCCGCGACGAGTGGCGAGACGAGGTGGGTGCGCCCGCCCTTGCCCTGGCGGCCCTCGAAGTTGCGGTTCGACGTCGAAGCCGAACGTTCGCCGGGGGCCAGTTTGTCCGGGTTCATGGCCAGGCACATCGAGCAGCCGGCGTTGCGCCACTCGCCGCCGAAGTCCGTGACGACCTTGTCGAGGCCCTCGCGTTCCGCCTGGAGGCGGATGCGGGCGGAGCCGGGCACCACGAGGACGCGGACCGAATCGGCCTTGTGCCGGCCGCGCATGACGCTGGCGGCGGCGCGGAGGTCGTCGATGCGGCCGTTGGTGCACGAGCCGATGAACACCGTGTCGACCGCGATGTCCCTGAGCGGCGTGCCCGGGGTCAGGTCCATGTACTCGAGGGCGCGGGCCGCGGCCGCGCGGGCGTTCGGGTCTTCGAAGCTCGCCGGGTCCGGGACGGCGGCGGACAGCGGCAGGCCCTGGCCGGGGTTCGTGCCCCAGGTTACGTACGGTTCGATCTGGTCGGCGTCGAGGACGACCTCCTTGTCGAAGACCGCGTCCGGGTCCGTCTTCAGCGTGCGCCAGTAGGCGACGGCGTCGTCCCAGTCCTTGCCCTCGGGGGCGTGCGGGCGGCCCTTCAGGTACTCGAACGTCGTCTCGTCGGGGGCGACCATGCCGGCCTTCGCGCCGGCCTCGATCGACATGTTGCAGACCGTCATGCGGCCGTCCATCGAGAGTTCCTCGATGGCGCTGCCGCGGTACTCGATGACGTGGCCCTGGCCGCCGCCGGTGCCGATCTTCGCGATGACCGCGAGGATGATGTCCTTGGCCGTGACGCCGGGCTTCAGGTGCCCGTTCACGGTGACGGCCATGGTCTTGAACGGGGCCAGCGGCAGCGTCTGCGTGGCGAGCACGTGCTCCACCTCGGAGGTGCCCATGCCGAAGGCGAGCGCGCCGAACGCGCCGTGCGTGGCGGTGTGGGAGTCGCCGCAGACCACGGTCATGCCGGGTTGCGTGAGGCCGAGCTGCGGGCCGACCACGTGGACGATGCCCTGGTCCGGGTCGCCGAGCGAGTGGATCCTGACGCCGAA
>JAISIU010000104.1 GCA_031261885.1 Bifidobacteriaceae bacterium | reverse complement strand
GCGGCAAGACCGACCCGAGCGACGCCGGCAACACCGTCCAGGTCGTCGACCCGGGCACGGGCGAGGTCCTGTGCGAGACCACGGTGAAGGCCGATGGCACGTTCGAGTGCGACGGCCTGAACCCGAAGCCGGACGACGGCGCCGAGATCCAGGTGGTCGTCACCGACCCGGCGAACAACCCGTCCGATCCGGCCACCGTCGTCATCGACGGCACGGCGCCCGACAAGCCGGTCCTGGAGCCGTCCGACGGCTCCGCGGTCTACGGCACCGCCGAGCCCGGCTCGACCGTCAAGGTGACCGACGAGGACGGGAACGTCGTCTGCGAGACGACCGCCGACAAGGCGACCGGTTCCTTCGCTTGTGTCCCGGACAAGCCGATGGACGACGGCGAGGAGTTCGACGTGACCGCCACCGACGCCGCCGGCAACGAGTCCGACCCGGCCCACGGCCGCGTCGACCAGTCCGAGGTGCCCGAACCGACCGTCGACCCGACCAACGGGTCGGAGGTCACCGGCACCGGCATCCCGGGCGCGAAGGTCACCGTGACGCTGCCGGACGGCTCCGAGTACGAGACGACGGTCGACCCCGACGGCAAGTGGTCCGTCACGCCGCCCGACACGTACGTGCCGAAGGACGGCGACGAAGTCGAGGTCACGCAGGAGGTTCCGTTCAACCGCGACGGCGACAAGACGTCCAAGCCGGTTGTCGTCCCGCTCGACACCGTGGCCCCGCCCGCGCCGTCGCCCGCCCCGTCGGATGGCGCCACGCTGAGCGGCACCGAGAAGGTGGACGAGGCCGGCGACATGGTCACGGTCAAGGATCCCAACGGCGCCGTGATCGGCACCGCACTGGTTGACCCCGACGGCTCGTGGACCGCGGCGCTCGCGCCGCATGCGAAGGAGGGCGACCAGCTCTCCATCACGGTCACCGACCCGGCCGGCAACGTCTCCGCGGCCAAGAAGTGGCGCGTGGGCCTGCTCAAGGTCACGGTCGGCTCCACGAGCGTGGTGGCCGGCGGCCAGCAGACCGTGCAGGTCGAAAACCTGCAGCCCGGCGAGGCCGCGACGCTGACCCTGATGCCGGATGGCGTCAAGCTCGAACCGGTCGCGGGTGACGCCAACGGCTCGGCCACGTTGAAGTTCACGGTCCGGACGGATGCCTCGACCACGGTCCAGCACCTCGTCCAGGCGGTGGGCCCGCTGTCCGGCACGGCCAACTCCGGCTACTTCACGGTGACGGCCCCGGCGCCGGTGCCGTACCAGGTGCAGGTCACGCCGACTGTCACGACGACGGCCGCGGCTCGGCACGTTGTCCAGACGCCCACTGTGGCCGTCCACCCGGCCACCGGCGCGGAGGGCCTCATGGGCGCCGTCGGCGCCGGGTTGGGCCTGCTCCTGGCCGGCCTGCTCCTGCTGCTGGCGGCCCGTCGGCGCCGCCGCGACGAACAGGAGGTGTGAGCCTCTTTCGGGTTGTTTGAGCCGTGCCGTGGGCGCGGCGGGAGCGGGGGGCGGCCCCGTGAGGGGCCACCCGACCTCCTGACCGACCCGCCAGGGCTCCTGGCCAATTCCTGATCAGAAGCGTCCGCGGCCGAAGGGATCGCGGGCTTCAGGGGAATGGACGGGGCCGGTGGCTGCCTCTTTGGTGGAGGGCGCCGCCGGCCCCGTCCGCCTGTCCGGCGCGTGTGGGCCGGGTGTGTGCCGGGTGGGGGAGGGGTGGCCGATGCCGGATCTCCCGTTGGGGGGACCGGGTTGGGTGCCGGTCCGGCCGGACCGGGGGACGCACGATGTCGGTGTGCCCGGCTGTGCGGGGCCGGTTGCCTTGGGGTTGGGTCTGGGTGGGTTCTGACCAGCGCGGTTCGCGTGGCCCGTGACGTGCGGTAACCTCTTAGACGGGCCCATAGCTCAGTTGGCAGAGCAGCGGACTTTTAATCCGTGGGTCGAGGGTTCGAGCCCCTCTGGGCCCACGTTTGGCGGCACAGCCGCCGAACGTGTGCCCAATGGGCACTGTGCTTGTTTGGCCGCAGCTCCTCAGCGTGGTGGCGCCGGCCGGGGGCCGGCTTTCCACTAGATCGTCGCCGCGACGTCGTAGGTGGTGGCTGTCTCCTGTGCGCTCACCAGGTTCGCCATGCCCTGGGCCGGGTAGCCTGCTAGCCGATGCTCGCACGAGCGTGGCCCACGAGCTACCGCGTCGGTGCGTGGCAGTTCTCGGCGCCATCATATAGAGTGTTCTATAGGAGGTTGTTGAGATGACACCAGTGCTTGAAGAGCAAGCCCCGGCCACGAGCCGTGGCCGTTCCGCTGGCCCGCTGGCCGACGCCAGGCGGCTGCGGCACCGCCAGCAGGTCGACCACCTCGACTACTTGCGGGACCTGCGCGCGCTGGCGGGAGTGATGAACCAGTCCGACATCGCCCGTGAGCTGGGGATCAGCCAACCCTCGGTTTCCTCCGCGTTGAAGACTGCCGAGACGGTCCCGCAGATTCCGGCCGGATTCCACGGTGCCAGCCCCTTGGAAATCGCTCAGCGCTATGCCGCTGGCGAGATCACCGCGGAGACTCTCGTTGACGAACTAGCCCGCTGGCCCTACAAACCGATGCCCCGCACCGACGGAGTGGACTGGGGATTGGACGCCACCGGGACCATTGCCGAGGTCGAACATGCCGCGATGGCTGGCATGATCGAAGACGACCTCTATGACCAAATTGTCGACCGGTTAGAGCGTGCCGCCCAGTGAACCCAAGCCCCAACCAGGTAGAGGCCCACTGGGAATCGATCCGGGCGCTTTCTAAACCCGGTGGCCCATTGGCGCCTGATAGCCCATACTCGACAATTCGCAACCAACATTGGTTTGCCCAGTCATCGGCCGGTGCGATCGTGCGCAAGGGGCGTCGCGCCCTTTGGACCCAGATTCTCAGCCGTGCCAAGCAGGACGCGAGCCAGGTTCCCCATGACCGGAAGGCCATCGTTTTGGCAGGCCCGCCCGGCGCGGGTAAGTCGACTATCATCCACAATGTCTTAGGCGCTGGTCTCAAGAGCTATCTCATAATTGATTCCGACGACTTCAAGCACCAGCTGCTCGGTCAAGCCGTTGAGGACGGCACATACGAGTCGGAGATCAAGCCGCCACAAGTTTTCGATTTGGAGCAAGCGGGCGAAATGTTCTTTCCGCTCGAGCTCGCCTCCTTGACGCATGAGGAGTCCGCGCGTCTGGCTGTTGAGTTAACACGCCAAGCATTGAATATTGGAGTGAATGTTATTCACGACCGCGTGCTGTCGTGGCCGCAGGGCGCTATCCAATTGGGAAACGTGTTAGAACAAGCCGGG
>JAISIU010000056.1 GCA_031261885.1 Bifidobacteriaceae bacterium | reverse complement strand
CGGTATCGCATGAGTGAGATCGCGGACCGTTCCGCCAACGGCCTCACACTAGGTTTGGACATCGGGTCAACGACGGTGAAGGCGGTCCTGCTCGCCGGTGAGCAGGTCATCTTCGAAGACTACCGGCGCCACAACGCCGACATCCGAGTGGAACTAGCCAAGCTCCTTGACGACGTGGCCGCGGCGCGGCCGGGAGCCTCGGCCCTGCTCGCTGTCACGGGCTCGGCCGGTATGGGCGTCGCCGACGTCCTCAAAGCCCCTTTTGTCCAAGAAGTCATCGCTGAAACGACAGCCGTCCAGAAGCTCGATCCGGCGGCGGACGTCATCATCGAGCTGGGTGGCGAGGACGGCAAGATCACCTACCTGAAGCCAGTCCCAGAACAGCGCATGAACGGCTCGTGCGCCGGCGGCACGGGCGCGTTCATCGATCAGATGGCGACCCTCCTCGGCACCGACGCGGGCGGGCTCAACGAGCTGGCCGCCCACTACACACACTTGTACCCGATCGCTTCCCGCTGCGGCGTCTTCGCGAAGTCCGACATCCAGCCGCTGCTGAACGACGGCGCGGCCCACGAGGACCTCGCCGCCTCGATCTTCCAGGCCGTCGCCACGCAGACCATCGCGGAGCTGGCGTGCGGCCGCGAGATCAAGGGCCGCGTGACGTTCCTCGGCGGCCCGCTCCACTTCCTGCCCGAGCTCCGCGCCGCCTTCGCCCGCGTGCTCGAGCCCAACGACGTCGAACTCGTCGCGCCCGACCGCGGCCAGCTGATGGTGGCGCTCGGCGCCGCGATGCTGGCCCCGACCGCCGGGAGCGTGTTCGGCAAGGATGAGCCGAACACGCCCGTGCCGCTCGCCGATCTCGCCGAGCGCGCCGCCCACGGCCCCGATTTAGCCAACGCCGACACCAAGCGCATAGAGCCGCTGTTCGCCACGAAGCAGGACCGCGAGGCCTTCGACGCCCGGCACGCGAAGGCTCACGTCCCGCAAGTGCCGACCGAACAAGCGGACGGCGCCTGCTTCCTCGGCATCGACGCGGGTTCCACAACTGTGAAAGCTGTTTTGATCGATGAGGCTGGCCGTATCTGCTACAGCCATTACCAGGCCGGTGACGGCGACCCCGTCGGCGCGGCTCGCGCCATCGTCGAGGAGTGCCGCTCACGGCTCCCCGAAACGGCCATCATCGCGCGCACGTGCGTGACGGGCTACGGCGAGGGCCTCGTCAAGGCAGCGCTCCACATCGACGACGGCGAGGTCGAGACGATCGCCCACTACCGGGCCGCCGCCTTCCTCGACCCCGAGGTGACAAGCATCATCGACATTGGCGGCCAGGACATGAAATACCTGTCCGTCCGTGACGGCGTCATCGACTCGATCTGTGTGAACGAGGCGTGCAGCTCCGGCTGCGGTTCGTTCCTCTCGACCTTCGCGCACACCATGGGCCTTGACATCGAAACGTTCGCGGCCGCGGCCCTGGCCTCGTTCACGCCGGTGGACCTCGGCTCACGCTGCACGGTGTTCATGAACTCCTCCGTGAAGCAGGCCCAGAAGGAGGGGGCGTCCGTCGGCGACATCGCCGCCGGGCTTTCCTACTCCGTGGTCCGCAACGCGCTCTACAAGGTCATCAGGTTGCGCGATCCAGAGCAGCTCGGCGACCATATCGTGGTCCAGGGCGGCACCTTCTTGAACGACGGCGTGCTGCGCGCCTTCGAGCTGCTGACCGGCCGCGAGGTGGTCCGTCCCGACATCGCCGGCCTCATGGGCGCGTTCGGCGCGGCCCTGATCGCCCGGTCCAACTTCCGGCCCGGCAACCCCTCGCACCTGCTGTCCCCCGTCCAGCTCCGCAACCTCACGGTCGACACGTCCATGGACCAGTGCAAGCTGTGCCAGAACCACTGCCAGCTGACGATCAGCGCGTTCCCGGACGGCGACAAGCACGTCTCCGGCAACCGTTGCGAGCGCGGTGGCGACAGGAACAAGCAGAAATCGAGCCTGCCGAACCTGTACGACTACAAGTACAAGCGCGTGTTCGGTTACCGCCGTCTCACGGAGGCCAAGGCGACTCGTGGCGACATCGGCGTGCCGCGCGTCCTGAACATGTACCAGGACTACCCGCTGTGGTTCACGATCCTGACCCAGTTGGGCTTCCGCGTGATCCTGTCCGGCCGTTCCTCACACGACCTGTTCAAGACTGGCATGAGTTCGATCGCCTCCGACAACATCTGCTACCCGGCCCAACTGGTCCACGGGCACATCGAACAGCTCGTTTCACGTGGCGTCCGGACGATCTTCTACCCGTGCGTGTCCTACGAGCAGCACTTCGTCGACGGCGCGACCAACCACTACAACTGCCCCGTGGTGGCCGCCTATCCGCAGGTCATCTACAACAACGTCGCCTCGGTACGCCAGCCGGGCCCGGATGGCGAACCCGTGCGGTTCATCCACCCGTACCTGAACCTCGACGACCGTCCCAAGCTCGTTGAGCGCCTCACGGAGGAGTTCGCGGACTGGGGCGTGACGGCCGAGGAAGTTCGGGCCGCCGTTGAGGCCGGTTTCAAGGAGGACCAGGCATTCCGTGACGACATGAAACGCAAGGGCGAGGAGACGCTCGCCTTCATGCGGAACACGGGCACGCCCGGGATCGTGCTGGTGGGGCGTCCCTACCACGTCGACCCGGAGATCCACCACGGCATTCCGGAGCTCATCACGGGCCTCGGCATGTGCGTCCTGACCGAAGACTCGATCTCCCACCTGGGTCACCTGGAGCGCCCGCTCCGGGTCCAGGACCAGTGGAGCTACCACTCCCGCCTGTACGCGGCGGCCGAGGCCTGCACGCACATCGACGGGCTCGAGCTGGTCCAGTTGAACTCGTTCGGCTGCGGCCTCGACGCGATCACCACGGACGAGGTCGCGGAGATCATCCGGTCGGCCGGCCAGGTGTACACGTCGCTGAAGATCGACGAGGTCTCGAACCTCGGCGCGGCGCGCATTCGGTTGCGTTCGCTCCAAGCGGCCGCCCGGGAGCGGCGCGCCGGGACCGTGCCCGATGCCGGAACGCCGGCCGCCCTCTCCCCTTCCGTCACGATCGACACGACCGGGAAGGATGCGAGCGATTCCGGTGCGACGACATCGTGCGCCGCCGAGCCCGGCGGTGCGACGGCATCGGGCACTTCCGCCCCCGGCTATGTGCACCCCAGGCGACTGTTCACGAAGGCCATGCGCCGCGCCTCGAAGAAGAAGCAGTGGGACATCATCGCGCCACAGATGAGCCCCGTGCATTTCTCACTGCTGTCCGCCGCGATGCGGTCCGTTGGCTACAACGTGCACGTCCTGGAGCACGCCTTGCCCGAGGACGTCGAAACCGGTCTCAAGCACGTCAACAACGACGCCTGCTTCCCCGCGATCATGGTGATCGGACAGCTGGTCGGCGCGCTCGAACAGGGTAAATACAATCCGGATCGCACGGCCATTATGATCACGCAGACGGGCGGTATGTGCCGGGCCACGAACTATGTCGGCATGCTGCGGCGTGGGCTCGAGGAGGCCGGGTTCAGCCAGGTGCCGGTTATCGCGCTCTCCACGCAGGCGTTCGAGAAGAACCCCGGATTCTCGTGGTCGCTGCCACTGGCGCACCGCGCCATCAAGGCCGTAGTGATCGGCGACCTGCTCCAGACGCTGCTGCTGCGGTTCCGGCCGTACGAGGTGGTCAAGGGTTCCGCTGACAAGCTGTA
>JAISIU010000054.1 GCA_031261885.1 Bifidobacteriaceae bacterium | reverse complement strand
CGAGGCCCAAGCCGAGGCCACGGCCGTCATGACCCAGGCCCGCGACGAGGCCGCGGCCGCCCGCACCCAGGCCGAGGCCACGGCCGAGGCGCTCAAGGCCGAGGCCCGTCAGCAGATCGCCGACCAGTTCGACCGCGCGCACGCGGAAGCCGCCCAGGCCCGCGCCGAGGCCGAGGAGTATTCGAGCGGCCAACGTCAGGGCGCCGACACCGCGGCGCAGACCGCCAGGGCCGAGGCCGAGGAGTATTCGCGCGCGCTGCGCACTCAGGCCGACGCCGACGCCGACGCCCGCCGCACCGGTGCCCTCACCTACGCCGCGGCCCAGCGCGAACGCGCCGAACGCGACGCCGGCATCACCGCCCAGCGCAGCCGCGAACAGGCCGTCTCAATCCGCCAGCAGGCCGCCGAGTACGCGGACCGCGTTCGCCGCGAGGCCGAGGAGGACGCCCGCGCCACGGCTGACAAGGCGCGGGTCGACACCGCCGGGTCGCTGAACGAGGCCCGCGAGGCCACGAAGACGTCACTGGCGCAAGCCCACGCCGAGGCCACCGAGCAGGTGGCGCAGGCCCGCGAGGCCTACGGCACGGTGGGCGACGCCGTCACGAAACACGTCGAGAGCGCGCTGGCCGCCGTCGCCGCCGAACGCGACGCGTCGATCAAGGCGGCCGAGGACCGGCTGGCCGGGCCCACGCAGCAGCGCGCCGCGGCCACCGAGAAGCTGCTGCACGCCCGTGAGGAGGCCGCCAGCACGGTCAAGGCCGCCGAGGACTACCGGTCCCAGAAACTGGCCGAGGCGCGCCAGCAGGCGGACCAGATCACGGCCGATGCCGCCGAGGAAAGTTCCCGCACGGCCGACGGCGCGATCGCCGAGGCCGAGTCGCGGCGCCAACGCACCGCGGCCGAGGTCGACCTCCTGAAGCGCCAGCGCGACAGCCTCGAAGGTTACCTGGCGCGCCTGCGCCGCCTCGTCTCGAAGGACCTCGGCGGCCGCTAGAGCCGCTGCTAGCCCGCGCCGCCTATCCGGCCCGCTTAGCGCGAGGCCACGGCGCGGCCGTAGAGGGCGCGCAGCGCCGCCGCGACGGCCTCCGGAGCCTCCAACGGCGTCAGGTGCCCGGCCCCCGGCACCACGGTCAGTTCCGCGCCCGGGATCAGGCGGGCCATCTCGCGCACGGCGTCCACCGTGGCCTGCCGGTCCGCTTCGCCGACGATGACGGCCGCCGGGACCGTGACGGAACGGAGCGTTTCCGTGGAGTCCGGCCGCGTCGCCATCATTTCCTGGCACCAGGCGATCCCGGCCGGCAGCTGCTCGCGGATCCAGCCGCGCACGAGGCGGACGAGCTCCGGCTCCGATTCGGCCGCCCCCGGGGCCAGCAGCCGCTCCCCCATCGGCAGGGCCGCGTCCACGGCGCCCGTGGCGAGGACCTCGCGGGCCATCGCGTGGCGCGAGGCCGCGGCCTCCGGCGCGTCGACCGTGTGCTTCGTGTCGAGCAGCGCCAGGCCCTGAAGGAACCCGGCCGGCGCCTGGCGCACCGTGGCCATCGCGACGTACCCGCCCATCGAGATGCCGGCCACGACGGCGTGGTCGTAGCCGCGCGCGCGCACGGCCTCGTCCACCTGGGCCGCGACGCCGTCGACGGCGCTCGGCCAGGCCGCCACGGCCGCCGGATCCGGCGGGGCCGAGGCCCCGGCCCCGGGCAGGTCGACGAGCAGCACCGGGATGCCGGCCAGGAGGTCGGCCACGCCCTGCCACAGGCGGTGGTCCACGGGGAAGGCGTGCAGCAGCACGAGCGGCCCGGCCGCGCCGGTTGCTGCCCGTCCCGTGTCCGCCTGGGCCAGACTGCCGCCGTTCCACATCCCGATGCCCATAAGACTCAAGCCTCCTCGCCCGGCCGCGGCCCGGTGCGGCGGCCTTCGGCCAGTTTAGGGCGCGGCGACACGCGCCGCCGATCTCGTTAGACTTTCCTCCGTGCGCCTCGTCATCGCCACCTGTGAAGTGGACTATTCCGGTCGGCTCCAGGCGCACCTGCCGCTCGCCAAACGCCTCATCCTCGTGAAGGCCGACGGCTCCGTGCTCGTCCACTCCGACGGCGGCTCCTACAAACCGCTCAACTGGATGGCGCCCCCGGCCACGCTGTCCGTCCACCCCGTGACCGTGTCCGATGACGGAGCGAACCACCCGGCGGAAGGTCCGGCATCGTCCGCCCCCCGGGAAGGCGAGGTCGTCCCGAAAGGCGACGCCGAGCTTCGGGCCCAGGGCGTGACCCAGGTGTGGACTGTGCGGCACGCCAAGAGCGACGACCAACTGATCATCCGCGTCCACGAGGTCTTCTCCGACGAGTCCTTCGACCTCGGCGTCGACCCGGGGCTCATGAAGGACGGCGTCGAGGCGCACCTCCAGCAGCTGCTCGCGGCGCAGATCGACCGCCTCGGAGCCGGCAGCCGCCTGATCCGGCGCGAGTACCCGACCGCGATCGGCCCCGTCGACATCCTCGCGCGCGACGCCGCCGGCGGCACGGTGGCGGTCGAGATCAAGCGCCGCGGCGAGATCGACGGCGTCGAACAGCTGACCCGCTACCTGCAGTTCCTCAACGCGGACCCGCTGCTCGCGCCCGTCCAGGGCGTGTTCGCGGCCCAAGCCATCAAACCGCAGGCCAGGGCGCTGGCCCGGTCGCGCGGCATCCGCTGCGTGCTGCTCGACTACGACGAGATGCGCGGGGCCCGCGACACCGAAGCGAGGCTGTTCTGATGGGCCGGCGGTCGAGGCGCGCCCAGCGGGCGCTCGAAGCCAAGCCGCTCGACGTGGCGCGCGCCCGCGGCGGCTTCGCGATGCGCCAATCCGCCGGCGACGGCGACTGGATGGTCCGGCCCGCCGGGCCGGCCGCCAAGCGCTACACGTGCCCGGGCTGCGGCCGCACGATCGAGCCCGGCATGGACAACGTCACGGTCTGGGAGGCCGACTCGCTGCTCGGCCCCGAGGTCGGCATGGAGCTGCGCCGCCACTGGCACACGGCCTGCTGGTACGCCCGCGCCCGGCGCCACTGAGGGCCCCTGCTCCTGGGCGCTGGGGGCCGCACGGCCCGCCGGGCGCGCCGCCCCGGGGCCGCGCCGCGTGGCCGCTAGCCTGGGCGAATGGTCCACCTCACGCGCATCTACACCCGGCTCGGCGACGCCGGCACCACGCGGCTGGCCGACGGCGCGGCCGTCGCCAAAACCGATCCGCGTATCCGCGCCGAGGGCGCGATCAACGAGGCCTGCGCCCACCTCGGCCTGGCCCACGAACTGGCCGGCGCCGCCCTGGCCCGCGGCGACGAGACGCCCGGGCTCGATGACGTGGCCCGGATCCTCGGGCGGCTGCTGCCCGAGTTCTTCGACGTGGGCGGCGACTTCGCGACCCCGCTGGGCGGCGGCGACGGGCCCGCGGGCCGCGCCCTGGCCCGGCGGCGCATCGGCCGCGAGTGGGTCGACCGCCTCGAGGCCGACTGCGACGGCCTGAACTCCCGGCTCCTGCCGCTCGACTCGTTCCTGCTGCCCGGGGGCGGGATCCTGGCCGCCGAGCTGCACGTCGCGACGGCCGTGATCCGCCGGGCGGAGCGCACCGTCTGGGCCGTGGCCGACCGCGACGGCCTCGCGCGGGCCGGCGGCGTCAACCCGTGGGTGCCGCGCTACCTGAACCGCGCCAGCGACCTCGGCTTCCTGCTGGCCCGCACGGCCACGGCCCCGGGCAAGGAAGTGTTGTGGCGGGCCGAACCGCCCGCCGCCTGACCGCTGCCCCGCCACTGTCCCGCGGCCGCCCCGCCACGGTCCCAGGCGCAGACACGGCGGAGTCCGGGCCGGCTGGGCCGGCCCGGACTCCGGGATCAAACGTTCAATTGCCTCGTGGGACCAGGGCTCAGGCCTTCTTGGTCAGCACCGTGCACTCGTCCGACACGATCGTGACATGGTCGGAGTCCACGGAGATGAAACCGCCCGAGGCCTGCACCTCGATGCGCGGCGGGCCGAAGGCGTCATGGTGCTGCAGCCCGACGCGCTCGATCTCGACCTTGCCGGGCGCCAGCACGCTGAGCAGCGGCTGGTGCCTCGGGTAGATGCCAATCGAGCCGCCCGGCGTGGGCGCCGAGACGAACCTGGCCTTGCCGCTCCACACGGGCGCGGCCAGCGCCACGACTTCGACCTCGAGGGTGCGCCTCGGATAGGCCGCGTCCTCCGCGTCCTGGACCTGCGTCATCGGCCACCTCCCGTCCACCGGGCCGCGCTCATCACGCGAACTCCTTCGCGATCCGGGCGGCGTTCCGCTCCAGGTCGTCGAGGCCGCCGATGTTGAAGAAGGCCTGCTCGGGAATGTGGTCGAACTCGCCATCGCAGATCCGCTGGAAGGCCTCGATGGTCTCCGCGAGCGGCACGGTCGAGCCAGGCACGCCCGTGAACTGCTCGCCCATGTAGAAGTTCTGCGACAGGAACTGCTGGATACGCCGGGCCCGGCCCACCAACACCTTGTCCTCCTCGCCGAGCTCGTCGATGCCGAGGATCGCGATCATGTCCTGCAGCTCCTTGTTGCGCTGCAGGATCTGCTTGACGCGGATCGCGGTGTCGTAGTGCTCCTTGGAGATGTAGCGCGGGTCGAGGATCCGGGAGGTCGAGGTCAGCGGGTCGACGGCCGGGTAGATGCCGCGCGAGGCGATCTCGCGGCTCAGCTCCGTGGTCGCGTCGAGGTGCGCGAAGGTCGTGGCCGGCGCCGGGTCCGTGTAGTCGTCGGCCGGCACGTAAATGGCCTGCATCGACGTGATCGAGTGGCCGCGGGTCGACGTGATGCGCTCCTGCAGCTGGCCCATCTC
>JAISIU010000027.1 GCA_031261885.1 Bifidobacteriaceae bacterium | reverse complement strand
GACGCTGCAGGGCCGCATCGCGGCGTTGACGCCGCAGACCCACTGGCCGCCATCGGCCGGGGCGCTCCAGTACTGGGAGGTCTGGGCCGTGGTCCACGTGTTGCGGAAGGACTCGATGTTGACCTCGCCGACGGCCTGGATCCAGACCACGACGTTCGGGTTCAGCTGGCGGGCCAGCTGGACCAGGCGGTCCTGGTAGCGCGGCAGGTCGATGGTCGCGCGGTCCATTTCTTCGGAGGATTCGCTCTGGCGTGTGCCGATGTCGACGATGACGGCCTGGGCGTCGCGCACGGCCTCGGTGGCCGCCGCGTCGAGACTCACCGTGTAAGTGGGCGGCTCATATTCGAAGTAGAGCGTCACCGGGGAGCCGGTGGTGCCGGAGTACGCCACGGAGGTGGACGATGACGAGTCCCCGTCCGCCGGGACCGTCGCCACGACCGTGCCGGTCGCCGAACCCTCGTGGACCACGAAGTGGCCACCCTTGAGGACCTGGCTCTGCGAGGTCGGGCTGCTGGTCGCCGTGTCATAGGGAACCGTGCAGGTGGTCTGGTCGCCATAGGTCGACTGGGTGACCGTGTCGGCCGGGCAGTCCTGGCCGGCGTCCACCGTGGTCGTGTGGTAGCTGTCGGAGATCTGCTGGACGGACAGCTGCGTGCTGCCGGCCGGGACTGTGACGCCCGTGAGCGAGAACTCGCCCTCCCAGTCCTCGTTCGGCATCATGGCCGTCGGGTTCGTGGCGTGCGGGTCGTACTGGATGCCGCGCCAGCCGGTCCAGTTCCACATCGGATCGCGGGACGCCTTCGGCGGTTGCGTGTTGTAGGTGGATGTGCCGCTCGCGTCGGAGAACGTGACGCCGAGCACGCCGGGCTTCTGGCCGTACTTCGGCGTGATGCCGTCGAAGTGCGTGACCGTGTAGCCGGCCTCGGTGAGGGCCTGGTCGGTGGAGATCGGGCCGGGGTTCGGGCTGCCGGAATAGCCGCCCAGCACGGCCTCGTCGGCCAGGTAGCCGAGCGTGACGACGTTCTTGGTCTGCAGCGGCAGCAGAGCGGAGCCGGCGTCGGTCGGGTCGTTGCGCAGCAGGACCGGGGCCTCGTTGCTCATCTCGGTGGCGACGGCCGTGTGCTCGGCCGAGGCGGCGCCGATCTGGTTCTGGCCGTACACGCTCGCGTTGTCGTACGGGACCTTGGACGGGTCGTCGAACTCGCCGAGCCGCATGCGGACCGTGAAGTCGCGGACCAGGGAGACGTCCATATCGTCCTCGGTGATCAGGCCCTGGGACAGAGCGGCCGGCAGGCCGTCGTCGCCGATGTATTGGTAGTTGTAGTTGCCGCCGTCGCAGGCCAGGTCCGTGCCGGCCTTGATGGCCCACGCCGTGGCCTGGGCCTGGGTGACGGCCGCGCCGTTCAACGCCGCCGGCGTCCACACGTGCCGCTGCCAAATGTCGAGGATGGCGTCGCAGTCGGAGGTGATGAAGCCCGTGAACCCGAAGGTGCGGCGGGCCAGCGTCTCGATCGTGAACTGGTTGGCCGGGCTCGGTGTCCCGTCAACCTCGTTGTAGGAGGTCATCAGCGATTGGGCGTCGGCGCCCTCGGGGCTGATCAGCTGCCGGAAGGCCGGCGTGTAGTACTCGCGCAGGTCCTTGTCCGTGAGCTGCGAGTTGCCGTTGCGGCGGTAATTCTCGGCGTTGTTCGCCAGGTAGTGCTTCGGGGTGGAGACGATCTTCAGGTAGGTCGAATTGTCGCCCTGCATGCCCTCGACGTTGGCCGCGCCGAGCTGGCCGGTCAGGTACGGGTCCTCGGAATAGGACTCGTCCTCACGGCCCCAACGCGGGTCGCGGGACAGGTTGATGGTGGGCGCCCAGTAGGTGACGCCGTTGCCGTTGCCGGTGTTCGCGCCGGCGCGCGCTTCGTCGGAGATGGCCGAACCCATCTCGCCGACCAGCGTGCGGTTCCACGTCGCGCCGATGCCGAGGCCGGAGGAGAACGAGGTGGCGCCCGAGAGGCCGACCACGCCATGCATGGCCTCGTTCCAGTAGCGGTAGGCCTTGACGCCCAACCGTGGGATGGCCTGGGAGAGGTTGCCGCGGTCCGTCCCGAACGGGCTGGTCGCGGAACGGAACTGGGCTATTTTCTCGGTCAGCGTCATGCGGGAGACTAGGTCGGCCGCGCGCACCTCGGGCGCGAGGCTCTGATCCTGGTAGGCGACGTAACCGTCATCGGCGGCCGCTGCCGGGGTGATGGCCGCGCCGGCCACGCCGGCCAGCGCGAAGGACCCGGCGATGGCGACCGCGACGGCCGCGTAAGCGCGGCGGCGCGGCCGGCCGGGGGAACCGGTGGTGTGCAACATGGGACTGTCCTTTCGGGACTGGCGGAACGCCCTGGGGTTGGCCGCGGTGGGCGGCGGTGCCGTCCGCGGGTGGTCAGGGCCGGGTGTTTCGCTTGGGTAGGAGATGGGTTATCAGGTTCGGGCCAGCGACGCCGCCGACCTGTTTCCCACAATAGCCACCCGCACTGGGAAGCGGGCCGGGCGGGAAGGGGAAGTGTCCGATGCCGTAGGGCGGGCCGGTTGGCGCGTCGCCCGGGCGTGCGGCCGGGCCGGGATGGAAGCGCCCGATGCCGTCCCACCAGCGGGTTCGTGGCGCGTAAAGTGAGTGGTGGTCCCCTTCCCCGTGATACCCCAACGCCGAGGAGCGAACATGGCTGAGCCCCAACCAGCCCAAACCAATCAACCAGCAGGGCCGGCTGCGCCGAGCCCGTCCCTCGCCGAGGCGGACGCCGCGCCGCGCTGCGCCCGGTGTGGGAACGTGCTGAACCCCGGGTTCGGCTTCTGCACCGTGTGCGGCGCGATCCCCGGGAAGTCGGACATGGAAGCACCGGCTCAGGCCGGTCCGATCTCGATGTCCTACGAGCCGCCGGCACGCCCGGCCGGGCCCATCGCGGCGATGCCCCCCAGGGCGAGCCTTCTGGAACCGAAGCCCGTCGATTCGCACGCCGTCAACCCGATGGTGTTCGCCTCGGTGCTGCT
>JAISIU010000031.1 GCA_031261885.1 Bifidobacteriaceae bacterium | reverse complement strand
TCTCCGTCCAGAAGGGCCGCGCGGGCGTCGCCGTGGCCACCGCGTGCGAGGTGGTGGCCGTCCGCACGGGGCTTCAGGGGCTGCCCACCCGGCGGGACATGTTGACCGGTCGCTGGGTGGAGGCCGATGTTGTGTTCCCCGGCGAGGCGGGGCCCGTCACCGTGGTCTCGGCGTACGTGCCGACGGGGGAGCTGGAGACCGACAAGCAGGTCGCGAAGTACGAGTTCCTGGGAGCCATGACGGCCCGGCTCGGCCAGCTCATGTCCCGGGCCCAAGAGCCCGGCGGGTCGCAGGCCGTGGTCTCGGGCGATTTCAACGTGGCGCACCACGAGGCGGACATCAAGAACTGGAAGGGCAACATCGGGCACCGCGGGTTCCTCGAGGAGGAGCGCGCCTACCTGACGACCTGGCTCGAGGAGCAGGGCTGGGCCGACGTGGTCCGGGACGCCGCCGGGCCGGGGCCCGGGCCATACACATGGTGGTCGTGGCGCGGCAAGGCCTTCGACAACGACGCGGGCTGGCGCATTGACTACCAGCTGGCCACGCCGGGCCTGGCGGCCCGGGTCTCGGGCTTCGAGATCGGGCGTGCCGAGACCTATGCGGCCCGCTGGAGCGACCACGCCCCGGTCATCGTCACCTACGCGTGAGGCCCCTCCAAGAGACTTCGTGGAGCCTGGGGTCGTATCCGCGGCCCGGATGTGGCCAAAACGTCCACCAAGTTCGGCCTCAGCGCGTGATGCGGATCTTGATGGGCTTCGACACGGCGGATTTGACCTGGGCGTTGCCCCGGAAGGTCGCGGTCATCCAGTAGATTCCGGGCTTCAGGTTCTTCGGCAACCGGAGGCGGGCCTTGCCGTGGCGGGCGTGGGCGCTGGCCAGCGGGCTGCCGGACGCGGCGGCGGCCTTCCCGGGCTTGGTCTTGCCGGGCCTGACCCGGAGCTCGACCCGGCCCGTGCGGTGCGCGCGCGGCGCCTCGGTGGACTTGAGCCAGACCGTGGCCCTGGTGCGTTTCGCGGCCTTGGCCACGCGGGGCGCGCGGATCACGGGCATCACCGCGGCCGGTTCCCGCTCCTGGGCGGGCGCGGCCTCGGTTCGCACGGTCTCGGTTCGCACGGTCTCGGCGCTCCACGGCTGGTGGACCACACCGCTGAAACGCGGCAGCGGCTGCCTCGGGCGCAGGATGGAACCGGCCGTGGTGTCGAACCGGTAGGACAGCGCGGGTGCGCCCTGCGACCTGGACCACGTGATGAGGCCCGTCGCCTCGTCCCACGTGCCGCCGGTGGGCGCGGCCGCGGGCGGGACCGCGGCCCCGTCCAGCGAGGCCAGGGGCCGCGTGGCGGCGGTGCCGCCGGCATCGAACGCGATGGGCGGCGCGATGATCGTCTGGTTCGCGAAGGCGTCCTCCTCGTAGACGCGGTACTGGTCGCCGCCCGGGAGGCGCAGGTCGGTGATCCCGTCGTGGAGGAACGCGCCGGCGCCCACATAGCTGAGCCGGTGAGCGCCGGACAGGTCGACGCTGGTCAGCTGCGGGTTGCCGGCGAAGGCGCGGTCGTGCATCGTCAGGACGGTGTCGGGCAGTGTGAGGGACGTGATGCCGGTCCGTTCGAAGGCGCCCTCGCCGATCGACAGGCCGCTGCCCTGGCGGGGCGTGACCGTGAGCGAGGTCAACGTCCGGATGTCCTTGAACGCGCCGGCGCCGATGTAGGTGACGCCCTCGGGGATCGTGATGTCCCTGAGCACGGCGCCCTGGAACAGCCTGTCGCCGAGCAGTAGGTCGCTGGTCTGCGGCGCGATCGTGACGGAGGCCAGGCCGTGGTTGTCGGAGAACGCCTCGATCCCGAGACGCCTGATGCCGTCGGGCAGGGTGACGCTCGTGAGCGCGCCGCGGCTGAAGGCGTTGTCGTGGATGTAGATGCCGTCGGTGGACGGTGCGATCGTGATGGAGGCGAGCGACTTGATGTCGGCGAAGGCCATCTGGCCGACGTTGATGACGCCGTCGGGCAGTGTCACCTCGGTGAGGGCCGTGCCGTGGAAGACCCAGTCGTAGAGCTGCAAGTCCTTCGGGGCCTCGGGGAACGTCACGCGCGTGAGCGGCGTGGACCGGAAGGCGGCCATTTCGATCCGGGCCAGCTTCGTCGCCGCGCTGAAGTCGACGGCGGTCAGCCCGGGCCACTTGTAGAAGGCGTAGGAGCCGACGCCGTTCACGTCGTAGTCCTGGCCGTCCGCGGTGATCCGGGCGGGGACCCGGAGGGTCCCATCCGGCAGGTTGAGGGTCTTTCCCTGGTTGCTGGACGCGAGGGACGCCGTGTTATCCGCGTGGTCGAGCCGGTAGTCGAGGCCCGTGGCCGGGTCGGTCCACGGCGTGGCCGTGGCGTGGGCCGGGGCGGCGAGCCCGCCGGCGGTCAGGGCGGCCGCGAGGACGGTGGCGATGAGCGCGGTGAGGCGGCGGGCGCGGGGAGTGAGGGCGGAAATTTTCATCGGGCAGGCACTCCGTTCGGGGTGTCACGGGACTAGGGCATGGGGCGATGGGCCGTGGGCAGGGGCGTCCACCGCCCGCCAGGGCCCATTAGATCAACGAGGGTGGGGTTCGGGGACAGGGACATGGGTGTTTGCACGGGAGCGCTGGGCACGCGTGCGGTGGGGCCGTTTGGGGTGGCCCGGTGTGGTAGGGGTTGGGGCGGTTTGGTCGGGTTCTTCGGGTTTGTCCGCCGCAACACCCCGGCGCCGTGCCCTATTCCCGGCCGTGCCCGATGCCGGACCGCACCTTGCCGCGGACGTGACCGCCGGCATCGCCTGCCCCGTCCGGCGCCCGATGCCAGCCGTGCCGTCCGTACGTGCCGCACCGAACGGCATCGTCCCCCTGCCTGGCGGGCCGGGCGGGCGGAAGGACCGGGTGAGCGGTGGGTTACCCTGGGAACGTGGCACTCACTATCGGCATCGTCGGCCTGCCCAACGTCGGCAAGTCCACGCTTTTCAACGCACTCACCGGTAACCAGGTCCTCGCGGAGAACTACCCGTTCGCCACGATCGAGCCGAACACGGGCGTGGTGCCGCTGCCGGATCCGCGCCTGGACGTGCTCGCCACGATGTTCGAGTCGGCCAAGATCATTCCGGCCACGGTGACGTTCGTCGACATCGCCGGGATTGTGCGTGGCGCCTCGGAGGGCGAGGGTCTCGGCAACCAGTTCCTCGCGAACATTCGTGAGGCGGACGCGATTTGCCAGGTCATCCGCGCGTTCGCCGACCCGGACGTGGTGCACGTGGCCGGCGCCGTCGACCCGGCCAGCGACATCGAGACGATCAACACCGAGCTCATGCTCGCGGACATGCAGACGTTGGACAACGCGCTGCCGCGGTACGAAAAGGAGAACAAGATCAAGCGCGGCGACCCGGCCCAGCTGGCCGCCGCCCAGAAGGCCCGCGAGCTGCTGGACCAGGGCACCACGCTGTACGCGGCCCAGAAGCTCCAGGGGTTCGACCCGGCGCCGCTGCGCGAACTGTCGCTGATGACCACCAAGCCGTTCCTCTACGTGTTCAACTCCGACGACGCGATCCTCGAGAGCAAGGAACGGCAGGCGGAGCTTTCCAAGCTCGTGGCGCCGGCGGAGGCGATCTTCATCGACGCGAAGTTCGAGTCGGAGCTCGCGGAGCTGACCCCCGAGGAGGCCCAGGAGATGCTGGCCGACACCGGCCAGGGCGAACCGGGCCTCAACCACCTGGCGCGTGTCGGCTTCGCCACGCTCGGGCTCCAGACCTTCCTCACGGCCGGCCCCAAGGAGTCGCGCGCCTGGACCATCCACCAGGGCTGGACCGCCCCGCAGGCCGCGGGCGTCATCCACTCGGACTTCGAGCGCGGTTTCATCAAGGCGGAGATCGTCTCCTACGACGACCTCGTGGAACTCGGCTCCGTGGCCGAGGCCCGCACCCACGGCAAGCTGCGCATGGAGGGCAAGGACTACGTCATGCAGGACGGCGACGTGGTCGAGTTCCGCTTCAACGTCTGAGACCGCGTTACTTGTCCGTTGGCGGCTGCAACCGGGCCTGGAGGTCTTTGAGTTTGGTCTCAACGCCGGGGAGGTCCTCGCACACCGTGGCGCGGATGATGTCGTAGTCGATGAAGACGTAGGAGTGGGCGATCCGGTTGCGCGTGGCCCACATGAGGTCCCAGTCGTCGCCGAAGGTTTCCGTGAGTGTCGCCTTGGGCAGTTTCGCGAGGGCTTCGATCGCGGCGGAGAGCCGCATGGCGACGGCGTCCGCGACGGTCTCCTGGCGGATGTCCTGGCCGGCCAGGTGGCGGTGCAGGTGGTCGAGGTGGTCGAGGGCGTCGGTCACGAGTTCGAGGTCGGTGCGGGTCACAGCGGGATCGCTTCTTCCAGGGCGGTGGAGGCCGGGCCGGGCCTGAGGTCGGCGGCGGGAACCAGGTCGACGGGCGTGCCGAGCAGCTGGGCGGCGCGGCGTTCGACGCGGGCGATCCGCATCAGGCTGGGCGTGTCCTCGTAGTCGAAGAGGATGTCGATGTCAGACGCGTCGGTGTCCTGGCCGCGTGCCACGGACCCGAAGACCCTGAGATTGGTGAATCCGGCCGCCCCTGCCAGCTGTCTCAGTTCCGTTCGATGCGTCATGAGGGCTTTAGCGCGCTTGGTGGTGCCGCTGAAACGCTCCAGCCGGGCCACTTCCGGCTGCGAGCGGCCCACCGCGCGGGCCACGGCCCGTTGGGACAGGCCAGCGCGCCGGCCCTGGCGCACCGCTTGGCGGAGCAAGCGAGCACCCTCGGCCCTCATGGCGTCTGCGCGCTTGGCCTGGGCCTCGATGCGCGTTACCAGG
>JAISIU010000266.1 GCA_031261885.1 Bifidobacteriaceae bacterium | reverse complement strand
TCGCGCGGGAAGCCGTTGTTCAGCACGCCGACGTCCGAGGTGGTGCCGCCGATGTCGACGACCGCGCACTCGGAGAGGCCGGACAGGTAGGCCGCGCCGCGCATCGAGTTGGTGGGCCCGGAGGCGAAAGTCGCCACGGGGTAGCGGCGCGCATAGTCGAGGTCCATGAGCGTGCCGTCGTTTTGCGACAGGTAGAGCGGCGCCTCGATGCCGAAGCCCTGGACGGCGCGCGCCAGCGCGACCGTGATCTGGGCCGCGAGGTCGCGCAGCGACGCGTTGATGATCGTCGCGTTCTCGCGCTCCAGCAGGCCGATGCGGCCGATCTCGTTCGACAACGAGATCGAGACGTCCGAGCCGAGCACCTCGGCCACGAGGGCCGCGGCCTGGGTCTCGAAGTCCTGGTTGATCGGCGAGAACACGGAGCTGATCGCGACGGACTTGATGCCGGCCCGGCCGATGGCCTCGGCGTGGCGGCGGATCTCGTCGGAGTCGAGCGGCGCGATCTGGCGGCCGTCGAACTCGTGACCGCCGTGCGCCAGGTAGACCTTCGCGCCGATGGCCTTCACGAGCCGCTCCGGCCAGCCGGACAGCGGCGGCAGCGACTCCGTGGCCGGCAGGCCGAGCCGGAGGGCGGCCGTGGGGGCGAGGCGTTCGGCCTCGACCAGCGCGTTGATGAAGTGCGTGGTGCCGATCATGACGCCCGTGATCTGCGCGGGGTCGAAGTCGTGGGCATCACGGAGGGCCTGGAGCGCCGACACGATGCCCGTGGTGACGTCCTGGCTGGTGGGTTGTTTGACGCCGGCGGCCACCACGGCGCCGTCCATGAGGACGGCGTCGGTGTTGGTGCCGCCGACATCGATTCCGATTCGCATCGCTGCTCCTTGTCGTGAAGTGATGGCTGACGCTTCGGGCCGCGGCCGCTCAGGCCTCGGCCGCCACGGTAGTCGGCTGTTCGGATTTCGTCTCGCCGAAGCCGACCAGCACGTGCCGGCGGGTCCAGGGGATCAGGCCCACGATCAGGTACAGGGCGAAGCCGAGCACGATCGCGTTGACGGAGGCCAGGCCCCAGTGCCAGAAATAGGACACGACGGCGGCGATGACCCAGATGACGAGAGTGGCCGGCACCCACGTGGGAGACGTGGCCGGCAGGCGGCCTTCCTCGCGGCCCTCCTCGAGCTGGGGGCGCCACTTCTTCACGAAGAAGTATTCGGCCACCTCGATGCCGATGATCGGCGGGAAGACGCAGGCCAGCACGTTGAGGAAACCCGTGAAGTGGCCGAGGATGCCGACGGCGGCGAGCACCGAGCCGACGACGCCGAGGATGGCCGTGACGACGAGGCGCGGCGTCTTCTTGCCGAACACGACGTCGATGAAGTTCACGACGCCGAGGCCGGAGGCGTACAGGTTCCAGTCGTTGATCTTCGCGGTGCCGAGCACGATGATCGCGATGCCGATCGGGCCGACCGAGCCAATGACGATCTCGGTGACGTCGGCGGTCTTGCAGGCGTGGGCCAGGAGGACGCCGCTCATGCAGATCAGGTACTCGCCCAGCGTGATGCCGACGAGGGTCTGCTTGACGACGTCGGACGCCTTGCGGTTGAACCGCGACATGTCGGGCGTGATCGTGGCGCCGGCCATGAAACCGCCGGCCACGAGCGTCGCGGCGGCCGGGATCGACATCGCCGCGCCGGGCGGCGGGCTGGAGATGAGGGCCGAGACGTTGTGCTTGGTCAGTTCGACGATGACGGAGCTGGCCACGAGGATCAGGAAGAGCGGCACCGTGATGTTGGCCACCCATTGCATGCCGTTGAAGCCGACCACGCAGATCACGGTGATGAGCAGGCCGAAGACGATGGACCAGACCCAGATCGGGATGCCGTGCCAGATGTTGTACAGCCCGGTGGCGGACACGCCCGATTGGATGCCGAACCAGCCGACCAGCGACAGCATGCAGGCCAGGCCGACGAGCGCGGCGCCGGAGGAGCCGAAGCCGGACCAGCGGGCCAGCAGGGAGGTGTTGAGGCCCTGGCGGGCGCCCATGATGCCGACGAAGATGCAGACGACTTCGAGGACCACGGCGCCGAGGGTGACGGCCCAGAAGGCCTGCCAGAACTTCAGGCAGAAGCCGATCGTGGAGCCGAGCACGAACTGGGACAGGGCCGAGGTTTGGCCGAACCGTTGGATGGCGATGAGGAACCAATGTTTCCGCGCGGCGGCGGGCACCCGGGCGAGCGAGTAATCGTCGTGCGCGGCTTCCGCGGCTTCCGCTTTGCTGCGTTGGACGGACATGGGGCCGACCTTTCGGTGTGATGGGCAATGAAACGGGGCGCGTCCGAAACACGCCACTGCCACGGTAAAACGAAGCCGCGACCCAGCCAATGGGCTCGGTGCACCGTTTTGCCAATTATCTTGTGCTCGGTGCACCAATTGGGTCGGGACAGTAAGGGAAAACCCCTCCAATGAGAGGACCGGAATGTTGTCGCATCGAACGGCGGCCCGCCGGCCCGGGCACCGGCACAATGGTGTGTCCGGGTGGCCGGTCACGGCCATAAGGCAGCGCACCGGACGAACGAAGGGAGCCGACGTGGCGAAGGCAGGCACGCCCCGGCGGCGGTGGGGCGGGCGCGACGTCGCCCTCGTGGCCGTGTTCGCGGCGCTGACCTGCGTCCTCGGGCTGATCCCGCCGCTCTACCTGCCGATCTCGCCCGCCCCGATCACGGCCCAGACCCTCGGCGTCATGCTGGCCGGGGCCGTGCTCGGCGGCAAGCGGGCCGCCGCGGCGATGGCCCTCGTGGTCGCGCTCGTCGCGGCCGGCCTGCCCGTGCTGTCCGGCGGGCGCGGCGGGCTCGCGGTCTTCGCCGGGCCGACGGTCGGCTTCCTCGTCGGCTGGATCCCGGCCGCGGCCCTGACC
The DNA here is from genome assembly GCA_031261885.1 of Bifidobacteriaceae bacterium. Lineage (GTDB taxonomy): Bacteria > Actinomycetota > Actinomycetes > Actinomycetales > WQXJ01 > JAISIU01. The sequence continues at coordinate 87 of JAISIU010000266.1, read as the reverse complement.
GGGTGGCTCACGGCCCGGTTCGGCGCGCCGAACACGCTGCCCAAGGGCCTCGCCGCGAACGCCGCCGGCGGCATCGTCGCCCTGTAC
>JAISIU010000218.1 GCA_031261885.1 Bifidobacteriaceae bacterium | reverse complement strand
GCGCGCGTCGCGACCGTCGCGATCGGCATCGCTCTGGCCATCGGCTGGTGCTTCGTCGTGATCGAGTCCGACGGCTGGTACTTGGCCTTCTCGGCCGCCGCCACGCCTTTCTGGGTGCTGGGCCTGATCGGACTGCTGCGCCGCTCCGCGCCCCTGGCGCTCACGGGCCTGTGGGTGGCCGGCGTGCTCGCACCCCTGATCAAGCTTCCGGTCGCCAACCTCGTCGCCCTCATCGCCCTCATCGCCCTCTCGGGCGCCATCGGGGGCGCCTGGCGGCGTGCCCGCGCATCCGGCGCGGTAGCCTCGGAGGCGTGACCGCATCGACGCGGTGGCTCCGCGCCACCGTCCAACGCGTCAGGGCCCAGCGCCCCGGACTGCAACAGCTCGACTGCCTGCCCAGCCACGAGACTGCCGCCGCCCCCATTCCCGGCGACCCGGACCCCGGCGCCGCTCCTCTGCCCAGCCCGCCTTCCGACATCGGACACCCTTCCGGCCCGGCCCCGATCCCGGCGCTCGCCTACACGGACCTGGTCGGCACGTACCGGCCCGGTGACGAGGTGATCCTGAACACGGCCGCGCTCGACGCCAGGCTCGGCACCGGCGGCTGGGCATTCGTCGTCGCGCCCGGAAGCCCCGTCCCCCAGGACCGGCCCACGGCCGAGGACGGCTACCTCGTCAAGGCCCGCTACACGCCGCTCCAGGTCCTGACCCGCGGCGTCGACGAACAAACCTCCCCCCACCACGGCCTGCTCCAGGACGCCACCGACATCTGGGCCATGCCCGTCGTCGTCGCGGACCTGCACTCGCAGCTGCCGGCCATCACGGCCGCCATCACGCACGACGCCCCGGGCCTCAAGGTCGCCTACGTCATGACCGACGGCGGCGCGCTGCCGATCGCGTTCTCCGACACCGTCGCCCAGCTCAAGGCCGCCGGCCAGCTCCATACGACGATCACCGTGGGCCAGGCCTTCGGCGGCGACTACGAGGCCGTCACGGTTCACACCGCCCTGCTCGCGGCCCGGCTCGTCGCCCGCTGCGACATCGCCGTCGTGGCCCAAGGGCCCGGCAACCTCGGCACGGACACGATGTGGGGGTTCTCCGGCGTCGCGGCCGGCGAGGCGATCAACGCGACCGCGCTGCTCTCGGGGCGGCCCGTCGCAGCGCTGCGCGTCTCGCAGGCGGACCCGCGGGCGCGGCACCGCGGCATCTCGCACCACTCGCTGACGGCCTACGGGCGCGTGGCCCGGTTCGCGGCCGACCTCCCGCTGCCCGTCCTGACCGGCCGTCTCGCCCCGTTCGGGCAACGCCTCAGCGAGGAGGCCGGGGCGCTCGTGAAGCCCGCCGGGCCGCACCGGCGGCGCGACGTGCCCGTGGACGGGCTCATGGAGGCGCTGCGCGAATCACCCGTGCGCCTCTCGACCATGGGCCGCTCGCTCGACGACGACCCGGCGGCCTTCCTGGCATCCGCGGCCGCGGGCCGCTGGGCGGCCACGCTGGCGCAGGGCCGCGCCTGAACCGCCCGGCTCAGGGCCGGCCGTTCAGTGCCGGCCGTTCAGAGCCGGCAGGCCGTGATCTCCGTGACGAGGATGGCCCGCGCGCCCGCCTCGTACAGCTGGTCCATGAGCCGGTTCATGTCCGCCTTCGGCACCATCGCGCGCACCGCGGCCCACTGGTGGTCGTGCAGCGGCGAGACCGTCGGCGATTCGAGGCCCGGCGTGATCGAGACGGCCCGCTCCACGGCCGCCAACGGGACGTCGTAGTCCATGAGCACGTAGCGCCGGGCCACGAGCACGCCCTCCATGCGGCGCACGAGCACGTCGAAACCAGGCTTGGCGCCCTCCACGAGCTCGGGCCGGCGGATCAGCACGCCCTCGGACTTCAGCAGCGGGTCGCCGAAGATCGTCAACCCGGCCGCCCTCAGCGTGGTGCCCGTCGAGACGACGTCCGCGACGACATCGGCCACCCCCAGCCGGATCGCGGACTCGACCGCGCCGTCCAACCGGACCACCGCGCTGGGCGTGACGTCGTGATCCTTCAGGTAGTTGCCGACCAGCAGCGGATAGCTCGTGGCGATGCGCTTGCCGTCGATCTGTTCCAGCGTGGAGACCTCGTCCGCCCTCGCGGCGAACCGGAACGTCGACCCGCCGAACCCGAGGGCGAGGTGCTCCACGGCCTCCGTGCCGGAGTCGAGCAGCAGGTCGCGGCCCGTGATGCCGGCGTCCACCGTGCCCTTGCCGACGTACACGGCGACGTCGCGCGGGCGCAGGTAGAAGAACTCGATCTCGTTCGCCTCGTCGACGACGACGAGCTGGCGCGAGTCCGGCCGCTTGGCGTACCCGGCGGCGGTCAGCAGCTGGGCCGCGGGCTCCGACAGCGAGCCCTTGTTCGGCACGGCGATTCTCAGCATTGGGGCATCCTCACAGCTTCTTGTACACGTCCTCGAGCGTCAGCCCGCGTGCCAGCATGATGAGCTGACAGTAGTAGAGGACCTGGGAGACCTCGAGCGGCAGGTCCTCCGTGTCGGGGTATTCGGCCGCGATCCATGTCTCGCCCGCCTCCTCGACGAGCTTCTTGCCGATCGCGTGCACGCCCTTGTCGAGCAGCGCGACCGAGCCGGAACCGGCCGGCCGTTCAGCGGCCTTGCGGCGCAGTTCTTCCCACAGATCCTCGAACGATTTCACGGGCCCTAAGCTTACCGTCCC
>JAISIU010000138.1 GCA_031261885.1 Bifidobacteriaceae bacterium | reverse complement strand
ACTCCTCAACGCGGAGGCAAAAACGTGACAGCGATAGACCTGGACCGATGGCAATTCGGCATCACCACGGTGTATCACTTCATCTTCGTGCCGTTGACGATCGGCCTCGCGCCCCTCGTCGCCCTGCTCCAGAGCTTCTGGGTCAAGACGGGCAAAGATGAGTGGTACCGCCTCACGAGGTTCTTCGGGAAGCTCCTTCTCATCAACTTCGCGCTCGGCATCGTGACCGGCATCGTCCAAGAGTTCCAGTTCGGCATGAACTGGTCCGAGTACTCCCGGTTCGTCGGAGACATCTTCGGCGCACCGCTCGCGATGGAGGCGCTGGCCGCGTTCTTCATCGAATCCACCTTCCTCGGCATCTGGATCTTCGGCTGGGGCCGCCTCGCCAAGGGCGTCCACCTGGCCTGCGCCTGGCTCGTCGCCTTCGCGGTGAACCTCTCGGCGTTCTTCATCCTCTCCGCCAACTCGTTCATGCAGTACCCCGTCGGCGCCAAGATCAACCCGGCCACATCGCGCGCCGAGATGGCCTCGCTCGGCCAGGTGCTGTTCTCCAAGCTCAGCCTCTCCACCTTCTGGCACACGATCTCGACCTCGTTCGTCGTGGCCGGCACCTTCATGGCCGGCATCGCGATCTGGAAGATGGTCAAGGAACACCGCGCCGGCAACATCGAGGTGGCGAACGTGTACCGCAAAGCCGGCAAGGTCGGCACGGTCTGCATTATCATCGCCGGCATCTCGCTGATCTTCTCGGGCCACCACCAGGCCCAGGAGATGATCGAGCTGCAACCGACCAAGATGGCCGCGGCCGAGGCGCTGTGCGTCACACCGGCCGAGGGCCAGGGCGCGCCGTTCACGGTCGCGGCCTTCGGCACCTGCCAGAAGGGCCAGGGCTACGACGGCGTCTCGAAGATCGTCGAGGTCCCGGACCTCCTGAGCTTCCTCGCCACGTACGACGCCCACGCCCAGGTCAAGGGCGCCGACACGCTGCGCGCCGAGTTCGCCAAGGCGTTCCCGAACAACCAGGTCGACCCGATCCCGAACGTCATGGCGACGTTCTGGAGCTTCCGCCTGATGATGGGCTTCGGCATCTTCTCCGCCCTGCTGGCACTCACGGCGCTGATCCTGCTGTGGCGCAAGAAGCCGTCCAGCGGCAAGTGGCTGAAGTTCATCGCCGGGCTGAGCCTGCCGATGCCGTTCCTCGGCGCGGCCTTCGGCTGGATCTTCACCGAGATGGGCCGCCAGCCGTGGATCGTCTACCCGATCTACAACAACGGCAACATCAAGACGTCGATCTCGCTGCTCACGCAGAACGCGAACTCGACCGTCGTGTCCGGCTGGGAGGTCGGCCTCACGGTGGTGCTGTTCACGCTGCTGTACCTCGTGCTCGCCTGCTTCTGGTTCTACTTGATGAAGAAGTTCACCAACAAGGGCCTGGACCTGGCCGAGCAGCCACCCGTCCGCGGAGCCGACCTGGACACGTCCAAGCCGCTCACCTTCGCGTACTGACCGGAACTCAAGGAAAGGAGATAACCAGCCATGTTTGAACTTCTAGCTTCGGTTCCGGCCGACACGTCGGGCGCCCAGTCCGCGTTCAACTCCCTCGTCAAGTTCTTGACGACCTCCCCGACGGCCCTCCAGGTCCTGTGGTTCATGCTGATCGCCGTCCTGTGGACCGGCTACCTCGTGCTCGAAGGCTTCGACTTCGGCGTCGGGATGCTGCTGCCGATCCTCGGCAAGTCCAACAAGGAACGGCGCGCCATGATCTCGTCGATCGGCCCATGGTGGGACGGCAACGAGGTCTGGCTGCTGACCGCCGGCGGCGCGACGTTCGCGGCCTTCCCGGAGTGGTACGCCACGCTGTTCTCGGCGGCCTACCTGCCGCTGTTCCTCATCCTCGTGGGCCTCATCATCAGGGCCGTCGCGTTCGAGTACCGCTCCAAGGTCAACTCGGCCCGCTGGCACCGCAATTGGGACCTGTGCATCATCATCGGCTCCTGGCTGCCGTCGATCCTGTGGGGCGTCGCGTTCGGCGACCTCGTGGGCGGCGTCCCGGCCTTCGTCGACCCGACCCAGGTGGGCGGCTCCAAGATCGGCTACGCCGGCAACTTCTGGGACCTGCTCGTGAACTCCGGCACCAAGGGCTACGCCCTCTGGTTCGGCCTCACCACCTGCCTGTTGTTCCTGGCGGCCGGTGCGGTCTTCACGGCCCTCAAGACCGACGGGGACCTCCGGGCCCGCGCCGAGAAGCTCGCGCCCAAGCTCGAGATCGCGGCCACGGTCGCGACGGCCATCTGCGCCGTCTGGCTGCAGCTGGCCTTCTCGAAGAAGGGCTGGACCTGGATCATCATCGCGATCGCCGCGATCTGCCTCCTGGTCGGCTGCTACATGTCGATCAAGAAGCACTTCGGCTGGACGTTCACGCTGAACGCGGTCGCCGTGGCCGGCGCCGTGGCGCTGCTGTTCGGCGGGCTCTACCCGAACGTCATCCGCGCCTCGAAGGTCGTCATGCGGGGCGACGCCCTGACCTCGCTCGGCATCGCCAACGGCCAGGACATCACCTCGACCGTCGTGAAGGCCGGCATCACCGGCCTGCCGATCCACGCGGCGTCCTCCTCGCCGGAGACGCTGAAGATCATGACGGTCGTGGCCTGCTGCCTCGTGCCGATCGTGCTCCTCTACCAGATCTGGAGCTTCTGGGTGTTCCACCACCGCATCGCGGCGGACCGGATCCCGGACGACGAGGACCAGATCAAGGACCACACCCTCATGGGCTCTCAGTCCAAGTGATGTCCATCAGTCGCTAGACACCGCACTCCCTACTTTCCCCGACGCCGAAGGCCCACCGGCTATTCGCCCCAGGCGTCGGGGAGAGTAGGGTTTTTCATTTCTCACGCCCCTCCTCCCGACGCCCGGAAACTGGTGGTCACAACCCGATGAAGCCCCTTGACCCGCGCCTCATGCGCTATGCCCGCTCGGCCCGCACCTACATCATTTTGACGGCCCTCTTCGGCATCCTGACGGCCGTGTTCGTCGTCGCCCAGGCCGTGCTGCTCGGCCACATCCTCGGCGGTGTCGCCCAGCACGGCTGGCACACCTCCGACGTCGTCCCCATGCTGGCCGCGCTGCTCGTCGCGGCCGTGGCCCGGGCCGTCGTGGCCGGGGCCCAGGAGCGCTACGCCCACCGCGCCGCCACGAAGACGATCGCGGACCTCAGGGCCCAGGTGTTGCGCCACGCGGCCGCCCTCGGGCCGCGCTGGTTGAACGAGGGCCGTTCCACGAAGCTGGCCACGCTGCTGACGCACGGCCTCGACGCGCTCGACGCCTATTTCTCGAAGTACCTGCCGCAGCTGCTCATGGTCGCCACGCTCATGCCGCTGCTGCTGATCGTCGTCGGCGTCCAGGACTGGGTCTCGGGCCTCATCATCCTCATCACGATCCCCGTGATCCCCGCGTTCATGATCCTGATCGGCAAGATGACGCAGTCCGTGGCCAGGCGCCGGCTCAAGACCATGACAACCCTGTCGGCCCAGGTCCTCGACCTGTTGGCCGGCCTGCCCACGCTGAAGGCCCTGGGCCGCGAGAAGGGTCCGGCGCGCCAGGTGCGGCAGCTGTCCGAACAGCACGCCCGCGCCACGTTCCAGACGGTCCGCGTCGCGTTCCTGTCCGGCGCCGTCCTGGAGCTGGCCGCGACGATCTCCGTGGCCGTCGTGGCCGTGGCCATCGGTCTCCGCCTCGATTACGGCAAGATGACGCTGGCCGCGGGCTTGGCCGTGCTGATCATGGCGCCCGAGGTCTACAAGCCGATCCGCGCCGTCGGCACGCAGTTCCACGCCTCCTCGAACGGCGTGGCGGCCGCGGACCAGGCGTTCGAGGTCCTCGCGACGCCGCTCCCCGAGCCCGGCACGGTCCAGGCCCCGGACCTGACCCAGGCGGAGCTGGTCCTGGACGGCGTCTCGGTCCATCCGGCGGGCCGCGACCGCGTCGCCCCAGCTGACCTGAACCTCACGCTCAGGCCCGGCACGTTGACGGCGCTGACCGGCCCAAACGGGGCCGGCAAGTCGACGGCGGCGGCCGTGCTGCTCGGCCTCGTGGCGCCGGACCGGGGCCGCGCCCTGGTCCGCACCGCGGACGGCCGCGAGCTGGACGTCGCCACGCTCGACCGCGCGTCGTGGTGGCGGCAGATCGCCTGGGTGCCGCAACGCCCGGCGATCCTCCCGGGCACGGTCTGGGAGAACGTCACCGGCCGGTTCGGGGAGAGCCGGACCGAAGCGCCCGATGCCGTTGGGTCGCCCACGGAGGGGAAGCCGACGATGGCGGAACTCGAGCGGGCGGCCGACCTCGCCCAGTTCTCCGGCGTGGTCGCCGGGTTGGAGGACGGTTGGGACACACCCGTCGGGTCCGGCGGCGTCGGCCTGTCGGTCGGCCAGGGGCAACGCCTCGCGCTGACCCGGGCACTGCTCGGCACGGAACCCGTCGTCGTGCTCGACGAGCCGACGGCCCACCTCGACGAGGCCACCGAGGCGCACGTGCTCGACGCGATCAGCGGCCTGGCCCGGGCCGGCCGCACGGTGCTCGTCATCGCCCACCGCCCCGACCTGATCGCGCGCGCCGGCGCCTCCGTCCCGGTCCAGTGGGCGCCATGGGAGGGCGACGGACCCGAGGCGGCTCCGGCATCGGACACGGCACTGGCGACCACGGCGGAGGTGACGCGATGAGCGCGGCGACGATGACGGCGACCCAGCCCACCACGGGTGCCGCCCAGACCAAGCCGCACGGCCCGCTGCGCCGCGCGCTGGCACTGTCCAAGCCGAACCCGTGGCAGCTGACGCTCGCCGTGCTGCTCGGCGTCCTGACGATCGGCGCGTCCGTCGGGCTCGGCGCGGCCTCGGCCTGGCTGATCCTGCGCGCCTCCCAGATGCCGCCCGTGCTCGCGCTGTACACGTGCTCGATCCTCGTGCGCGTCTTCGGCATCTCGCGCGGCGTGCTGCGCTACCTGGAGCGGCTCGCCTCGCACCGCGTGGCGCTGCGCGGCATGACCGAGCTGCGCACGGGCCTGTACGAGCGGCTCGCGGCCGGCAAGGCCTCGGCCACGGCTTTCTTCAAGCACGGCGACCTCATGGCCCGTGTCGGCGCGGACGTCGAGGCGGTCGGCGACCTCGTGGTGCGCGGCATCGTGCCGTTGCTCGTGGCGGCCGTGCTGAGCGTCGCGAGCTCGCTGTTCATCGGCTATTTCGTGCCGCTGGCCGGCGTCACGGTGTTCTGTTGCCTGCTCGCGGCCGGCGTGCTCGGGCCCGTCCTGACGATCCGGTCCGCGCGCATCGCGGAGATCGAGGCCTCGAACGGGCGGACGCGCGTCGCGGCGGCCTCGCTGACCGTGCTGGAGCACGCCGACGAGCTGGCCGTGGGCGGACGCCTGGGCCGGGCCCGGGCCGACCTCGAGGCCGGGGAGCGCGAGCTGTACTCGGGCCTGGACCACGCGGCCCGGCCGAGCGGCCTGGCGGCCGCGATCAACGAGCTGGCCGTCGGCGTCTGTGTCATCGCGTGCACGCTGCTGACGATCCCGCTCGTGCGTTCCGGCGCCCTGGCCACGACGGAGATGGCGATCGTGGTCCTGACGCCGCTGTCGGCCTTCGAGGCCGTCACGGGCCTGCCCGCGGCCGCGCAGCAGCTGTACCGCTCCAGGACCGCCGCGGCCCGCGTCCTGGACCTGCTCGACGCGGCCGGACCGGACGCCGCACCGTCTGGTGCGGCAGCGCCCGATGTCGTCGCCCACGTGGCCGCGGAAGGGTCCCGGGAGGTGGCGTCCCCCACCCGGGCGAGTTCCGGCATCGTCCACCCGGTGAGCTCCGGACCGCTCGTGGCGACGGGCCTGACCTGCGGCTGGGTCCCGAGCCGGCCCGTGCTCGAGGGGATCGACCTTCAGGTCGCGCCGGGCCGGACGCTCGGCGTGCTCGGCCCGTCCGGGATCGGCAAGACCACGCTGCTCGGCACGCTGGCCGGGCTCGTGCCGCCACTGGCCGGGACCGTGACCGTGGACGGCCGGCACATCGACCAGCTGACCCGCGAAGAGGCCGCGAGCGCCGTCGCGTTCATCGCCGAGGACGCCCACATCTTCGCGACGACCGTGCTGGAGAACCTGCGTGTCGTGGACGGGACCGTCGACGAGGAGCGGGCGCGCGAGGCGCTCGCGGCGGCCGGGCTTCAGGACTGGCTGGCCGGGCTGCCCGAGGGCCTGGACCAGATGCTCGGCCAGGGCGGCTCGACGGTTTCGGGCGGTGAGCGGCGGCGGCTGCTGCTGGCGCGCGCGCTGCTGTCCCCCGCGCGGTTCCTGCTGATCGACGAGCCGGGCGAACACCTCGACGACGCCAGCGCCGAGGCGCTGACCGCCGGGCTCATCGCCGCGGCCCACCACACGGGCCGGGGCCTCGTCGTCGTCACGCACCAGCCGGCCGGCCTCGCCACGGCCGACGACGTGCTCCGCCTCGGCTGATCCCGCTCAGGACCTGGGATGATGGAAGACATGGAACAGGCTGGCGCGCGCAGGCAGGGCATGGAGCGTTACCGCGCCGAACGGCAGGCCGAGCACGACCGGCTCGGGGCGCTCGGGCGGGCCGTGCCGCCGGACGTCCTGGCGGCCGTCATCGGGCTGATCTCCGTGCTCGACCCGGACGAGCTGCTGCCGAAGTTCGCGCGCGAGGCACGCGTGCTGACCGGGGCCACCGCGGCCGCGATCAACATCCTCGACGTGCGCGGCCGCTCGGAGCAGTTCATCGTCGACGGCGACGACCCGGCCGCGCTGGCCGCTGCCCGCGGCCTCGAGAACACGCAGGAGGCGCTGTCTCTGCTGCGCGACGACGAACCGCTCGTCTTCCCCGCGCCCGGCCCCGGCCCGGCCACGAAGCCGACCGGCATTGAGATCCCGCCCTCCGGCCCGGAGGCGGGGGCCGCGGTGCCGGAGCACGGCCCGGCCCGGTTCCGGTACGACCACCCCGACGTGTTCACGCTGATCGGCACGCCCGTCAAGGTGCGCGGCGGCGTCTACGCCCACCTGTACCTCATCAACAAGCCCGGCGGCTTCCAGTTGCCGGACGTGGCGGCCGCGACGGCGCTGGCCGCGGCCGCCGGCGTCGGCATCGGCAACGCCCAGGCCTACCAGACGGCCCAGCACGGCCAGGAGTGGCTGACGGCCGGCCAGGAGATCACGACGATGATGCTGTCCGGCGCCGACGAGGAGGACGCGCTGTCCGCGATCGCCGCCCGGGCCCGGCAGGTGGCGGGCGCCGACACCTGCGTGCTGATCCTGCCGAGCCTCGAGAACCGGCTCGTCATGGAGATCGCGGACGGGGCCGGCGCCAAGGAGCTGATCGGCACCGTGATGCCGCGCGACGGCCGGTCCCAGACCGTGCTGAACGAGGGCATCGGCATGATCGTCGACTCGTTCTCGCACGCCTTCACGCTGCGCGTCCAGATCCTGCGCAATTTCGGCCCGGCCCTGTACGCGCCGCTCATCACGGACAATCGCGGCATCGGCGTCATGCTGTTGATGCGCCACGAGGGCGGCCCGGCCTTCCACCCGGCGGACCTCGCGACGGCCGAGGCTTTCGCCGCCCAGGCCGCGATGGTGCTGGTCCTGGCCGAGGCGCGGCACACCCAGGACGTCAAGCAGCTGCTCGACGAGCGCGAGCGGATCGCCCGCGACCTCCACGACCTCGCGATCCAGCAGTTGTTCGCCACGGGCATGCAGCTGGAGACGGCGCGCGCCCGTGTGGCCGAGGGCGCCGACCCGGGCGACCTCCAGGCCGTTCTCGTCTCGGCGATCGACAACGTCGACGACTCGGTCAAGCAGATCCGTTCGATCGTCCACGGCCTTCGGGACCCGGATGCCGACGTCTCGCTGGCCGAGCGCCTCCGGCGCGAGGCGTCGAACGCGCGCACCTCGCTCGGGTTCGCGCCGTCGCTCGTCATCATCGTGGACGGCGAGACGGTCGGCGCGGGCCGGCCGGATCTGGAGGACCACCTCGACCAGTTCGTCGACCCGGATCTGGCCGATGACGTCGTGGCCGTGGTGCGCGAGGGGCTCAGCAACGTGGCGCGGCACGCCCATGCCGCGTCCGTGCAGGTCACGGTCGCGGTGCGCGGGCCGGAGGCGCCGGCCGAGACGCAGCCGGAGGACGGGCCGCAGCGCGGCCGGCGGTTCGCGGGCGGTCAGGTGCGCATCGAGGTGCGTGACGACGGCGTCGGCATCTCTGAGCAGGCCACGAGGTCCTCCGGGCTGGAGAATCTGGCCGGCAGGGCCAGGCGGCATCGTGGCAAGTTGAGGATCGAGCCGGGTGCGGACGGGCGCGGCACGTCGATGGTGTGGCGGGCGCCGCTGGGCCAGGCCGGCAAATAGGAGGCGGCCGGGCCCCGGGGGTTCAGGACTCCTGGCGCCAGCCCGAGGAGCTGCGGGCCGCCACCCAGGCGGCCACTTGCGTCCGCCGCTGGAGGCCCATCTTGGCGAGCAGCGACGTGATGTGGTTCTTCACGGTCTTCTCGGCGACCCCGAGGCGTTCGGCGATCTCACGGTTCGACAGGCCCTCGCCGATCAGTTTCAGCACGCGGTGTTCGCTGGGCGTGAGGTCCTGAGTGGGGTCGTCGTGTTCGGCGCGGCGGCGCGTCAGCGTGCGCTCGTCGAGCAGCGTGCGCCCGGCCGCGACGGCGCGGGTCACTTCGACGATCTCGGCGCCGCGCACGTTCTTCAGCAGGAAGGCGGCGGCCCCGGCCTCGAGCGCGGAGGCGAGGGCGTCGTCGTCGTCGAAACTTGTGAGCACCACGGGCCGCACGCTGGGCAGCACTTCGCGGAGTTGGTTCATGAGGTCGATGCCGGTGCCGTCCGGCAGGCGCAGGTCGACGAGGATGACCTGCGGGTTGACGAGGACCGCGCGGCGCAGGGCCTCGGCGACGGAGCCGGCCTCCGCGACGACGCGCATGCCATCCGCCCGCTCGATGACCTCGGCGATGCCACGGCGCACCACCTCGTGGTCGTCGACGATCATGACGTTGATGATGTCCGGCATGGGGCTGCTACCTCTTCGTTCTCTCGCGGGGGGGTTGGTGTCGGTGAGGGGGATGGGGACCTCTCGTGGGCTGGGGCTACTGTTTGGCCTGCGATTCGGCGTACAGCAGGTGGTAGGCGGCCTCGGCCGCTTCCTGTTCGGCGTGCTTCTTCGAGGTGCCGGTGCCGCTGCCGATCTCGCGCTGGCCGACGGCCACGCGGGCCGTGAAGACGCGGGCGTGGTCCGGGCCCTCGCTCGTGGCGCGGTATTCCGGGGCGTCGAGCCCGAGGCTCGCGGCCAGCTCCTGCAGTGAGGTCTTCCAGTCGAGGCCGGCGCCGAGGTGGGCGGCCCGGCTCAGCGCGGGGCCGACGAGGCTCTCGACGACCCGCCGCGTGTCCTCGAGGCCGTGGCACAGGTAGACGGCGCCGATGACGGCCTCCAGCGTGTCCGAGAGGATCGAGTCCTTGTCGGCGCCGCCGGTCGCGGTCTCGCCGCGACCGAGCAGGATGAAGCGGCCCAGGCCGATGCGCCGGGCCGTGACGGCCAGCGCGCGTTGGGACACGGTGGCGGCCCGCATCTTGGCGAGGTCGCCTTCCGAGAGGTCCGGGTTCTTGCGGTACAGGTATTCCGTGACGATGATGCCGAGCACCGAGTCCCCGAGGAACTCGAGCCGTTCGTTGGTCGGGATCCCGCCCGCCTCGTGCGCGAACGACCGGTGCGTCAGCGCGAGCACGAGTAGCTCGGGGTCGATGTCGATCCCGAGCCCTTGGATGAGCGGCGCGGCGGCCGCGGCGGCGCCGGAGAGGACGCCGGGTCCGGCCAGGTCAGGCCTTGTGCTCACTGCGCAGCGCCTCGGCGTACATCCGGCCCTTGTACGTGCCGCAGGACGGGCAGGCCGTGTGCGGACGGGTCGGCTCACCGCACCGAGGGCACGGGGTCGTGGTGGTGGCGGAGGTCTTCCATTGCGAGCGGCGCGCACGGGTGTTCGCACGCGACCTCTTAAACTTTGGGACGGCCACGTCTCAGCCCTCTTCCTTCGTGTCGTTGTCTGACGGTTGTTCGGTCTGGCCGGGGGCCAGGCCGCCAGCGGCGAGCAGGTCCCGCAGCTGGCTCCAGCGTTGGTCGATGACGTCGTGGTGGTGGCCCGGATGGTCCGCGAGCTTGACGCCGCACTGGGGGCAGAGCCCTGGGCAGTCCGGCCGGCACACGGGCCCGAACGGCAGTGCGAGCACGATGGCGTCGCGCACCGCTGGTTCGAGGTCCACCAGGTCTTCCTCACCGACCTGTCGGTCCGGTTCCGCATCGTCGTCGCCGGGCGCCGCGCCCGGACGGCCGGGATAGGCGTATAGCTCCTCGATGGTCACGTCGAGCGGGTGCTCGATCGGGTCGAGGCAGCGCACGCATTCGCCAACCGCGAGGCCGCGGATCCGACCGCTGACCCAGATCCCTTCCATGACGGATTCGAGCCGGAGGTCCAGTTCGATTTCCGCGCCGGCGGGGACGGCCAGCACTGCGGTGCCGAGAGCCTCCGGCGCCGCCACACGGGTGGTGATGTCGCGCGCCTCGCCGGGCGCACGCCTCAGTTCGTGAACGGAGATCACGAACGGGGAGCCCGGCTCGGGAGCGGTCACGCCTCAATCCCCCACTCATTGGTGTGGTGACACGAAAGGACTCGGCCCCGCCGAGTCAGCAGAACCAAAGGGTCAGTCTACGACACCGGGCGCGGCTCAGTCCAACGCCCGGCCCGGTCAGGCGACCGCGGCCGGTTCGCGGCTGTCGGCGAGGGCGTCGGCCAGGGCGAGGGGCACACCGGCCGGCACCCAGGCGGCGATGTTGCCACCGTGGGAGGCGATGTCGCGGATCATGGAGCTGGACAGGAAGCTCGTCTCGGGCGAGGCGGGGAGCAGCACGGTCTCGATGCCCTGCATCTCACGGTTGACGACGGCCTGCTGCCGCTCATCCCCCAGGTCCACCGTGCCGCGCACGCCCTTGACCAGGGCCGTCGCGCCAAGCTCGCGGGCGAAGTCCGCGACCAGCCCGGGCACGGCCACGACCCGGATGTTCGTCAGGTGCTTGACCGCGCCGTGCACGAGTTCGATGCGCTGTTCGAGGCTCAGCAGCGAGGTCTTGCGGGCGTTGACGGCCACGCCGACGACGACCTCGTCGAAGATGGCGCGAGCCCTGGTGATGATGTCGAGATGGCCGTTCGTGATGGGGTCGAACGAGCCGGGAACGACGGCGATTGTCATGGACACCAGGCTAGTCTCCCGGCCCGGCCCGCGGTCGCGTGCCACGGCCGGGTGAGATCACCCGCCCCGTTCACTCCGTTCGTTCCCGCGCGGGCACGTCCACGAGCCAGACGGCGGTGTCGCCGTAGCGCCGCACGGCCGCCGGCCCCCAGCCCGCCGGCCAGGCCGGTTCGGGCGAGGACCCGGCCCGTTCAACCACCACCAAACCTCCGGCGGCCGCGAGCCCGCCGGCCGCGAGGCCGGCCAGCACGGCCTGGAGCGACTGGTCGGGGTAGGCGTACGGGGGGTCGGCCAGGATGAGCCCGAACGGGGCCTCGGCGAAGCCGCGGGCCACGGCCCGTTCCACCGGGGACTTGACGACGCGCGCCTCAAGCCCGAGGGTGCGGGCGTTGTCGCGGGCCGCGCGGCAGGCCGAGGCCCCGGAGTCCACGAGCACGGCCCCTTTCGCGCCGCGGCTCACGGCCTCGAGGCCGAGCGCGCCGGAGCCGCAGAACAGGTCCAGCACCCAGCTCCCGGCCAGCTCCAACCGGGCCTCGACGGCGGAGAACAGGGCCTCGCGCACGCGGTCCGACGTTGGCCTGGTGCCGCTCCCGGCCGGCACGGCCAGCCGCCGGCCCCCGGCACTTCCCGCGATGATCCGCGTCATGTCCGCTCCAGGTATTCCTCGCGGTCCGCCAGCCGCCCGTCGAGCACACGCCTCAGTTCGGCGTGCTCGGGCCGGGCCAGTCCCGGATCCGCCGCCACCAGCCGCGTGGCCAGCTCCCTGGCCTGGGCGATCAGCTCCCGGTCGCGCATGACGCGCAGCAGTTTCAGGCCGCCGCGGCCGGTTTGGGCCGCGCCGAGCACATCCCCCTCGCGCCGGAGTCTCAAGTCCACCTCCGAGAGCTCGAACCCGTCCGAGGTGCGCTCCATCGCGGCGAGCCGTTCGGCCGCCGGCGTGCCCGGCTCCGCGCCGGACAGCAGGAGGCACAGGCCCGGCAGCCCGCCGCGGCCGACGCGGCCGCGCATCTGGTGCAGCTGCGCGAGCCCGAACCGGTCCGCGTCGAGGATCACCATGGCCGTGGCCTTCGGCACGTCGATGCCGACCTCGATGACCGTGGTGGCGACGAGCGCGTCGAGCTGGCCGGCTTGGAAGGCCGCCATGGTGCGGGCCTTGTCCTCGGCGCTCATCTGGCCGTGCAGCGGCGCGACGCGCAGGTCCTTCAGCGCGGGGTTGTCCTCGAACAGCCGCAGCGTGGACTCGACGCTCGCGAGCGGCGGCTTGGGTCCGTCCGCGCCGGCGGCCTCGTCCTCCGCGGCCCAGAACCCGTCCTCGCCGGCTCCCTGGTCCCCCGGGCCCTCGGCGATGCGCGGGCAGACGACGAACGCTTGGTGCCCGTCCCTGGCCTCTTCGGCGAGCCGCTCCCACACGCGCGCCACCCACGCCGGTTTGCTGGCCGGCACCACCGTGGTCTGGACCGGGCAGCGGCCCGGCGGCAGCTCGTCGAGGACGGAGACCTCGAGGTCGCCGAACACGGTCAT
>JAISIU010000122.1 GCA_031261885.1 Bifidobacteriaceae bacterium | reverse complement strand
GGGGGCTGGTGAAGCAGGGTGTCGTCCTCGTCGCGCACCGCGATGCCGTCGTCCGAGCGCACGCGCCCGGCATCGGCCTCGTCGTCGAGTGTCCCGGCCGTCACGATCTCATGGATCTTGAGGATCAGCGCGGGCGTCAGAGGATCGGCCCTAACGTCCGCGACGTAGCGCATCGCGGCGTAATTGTTCTGGATCATGCGCTCGCTCCGGTCGTGCGGGGGCCGGCCGGTCCGAAGCATTTCCTTGGCTACTCGCCTCGTGGTGGAGGCGCCCTCGAGCTGGCTGGACGTGATCGCCTCCTCCGTCAGCGAGCTGACGATGAAGCGGTCGCGGGTTCTGGAGTCCGTGACCGCTTCGGGCGTGCTGATCTCGCCCTTGGCATGGGCGGCGATCTCTTCGATGCCGCGCAGCAGCTCATCGGGCAGCGTGTAGGAGAACGGTGAACCGTCGCGATCGAGCAGGAGCGGGATGTCGCGCCGGCTGCTGAGCCGCCCAATCTTGACCGCCGCCCACCACTGCTCGGGGCTGAGGCCATCGGGCGGCGTCTCGAACCGGAGCTTGTCCCACGGCCAGTAGCGGGTTTGAGCCGGGGTGCCCGCCGCCTGCGCCGCCGCGAGGATCTGTCCGAGAGTGGCCGGACCGCTCTCTTGGGCAGCGGCGAAGATGCCCTCCCACGGTGGGGGCGGAACGGGTGTCTTCATGGGCGGAACTCTCAATCAGTAGCTTGATTGAGAGATTACTCGACATTGATGGCGCGGACAAGAATCGCATGTGACCAGCAATAATGTAGGGAAACGCAAGGGGGCTAGACAAGTAACTCTCAATTTGAGAGTTATTGAGAGTTAATTGAGAGTTGCGTCCGGCCTCACCGGGCGGGCCGGACGCGGACCTGGAGGGCGGCCGGGTCGATCCGGACGCGGATGGCTTGGGCCTGGCCCCACGGGTCGCCGTCCAGCTGCAAAGCGGTCGGCTCGTCCGCCACCACCGAGATACGCCGCGACTGGTAGTGCCACAGGCGGCCCACCGCGAACCGGGGCAGCGCGCGCAGGCCCAAACCCTGCAGCAGCACCTGGGCCGCCAGCGAGAACCAGCCGATCAGCCCCGCGCGCGTGTCCACGAGCGCGGCGTCGAGCCGGCCGTCGTCGATCACGGCGCTCGGCACGAGCGTGAGGCCGGCCGGCAGCAGGCCGCAATTCGCGACCATGATGGTCCGCGCCGTCAGCTTGCGCACGTGGCCGCGCACCGTGACGCGCGCCCGGATGCGGCGCGAACCGAGGTGTTTGATGCCGGACATGAAATAGGCCGGCCAGCCGAACCGGCGCTTCATCACGGGATCGGCCGCGTTGATCATCTCCGCGTCGAAGCCGATGCCGGCGATCACCGTGAAGACCTCGTCGCTGACGAGGACCTCCTTGTCCGGTCCGTAGGCGGTGAGCCGCGCCACGTCGATCGGCCGGTCCTCGCCGCCGGCGGCCACGGTCAGCGCGTCCGTCATCCAATGGGCCAGGGCCGCCGGCGCGGGCCGCTCGGGAACCGGCGGCGCGGCCCCGGCGGCCGCGGCGGGGTCGGCGCGCCCCAGGGCGCGGGCGCGCGCCGAGCTCTGGGCCCGCGCGATGCCGCCGGCCCGCGGCAGGTCGAGGTTCAGTGCCAACAGGTTGGCCGTGCCCATCGGCACGATCCCCATCGGCACCCCGGTGCCGGCCAGGGCGCTCGCGACCGCCCGGACCGTGCCGTCGCCACCCGCCGCGATCACGAGGTCGGCGCCGGCGGCCACGGCGGCCGCCGCCTGGTCATGGCCTGGCGAGTCCGGCAGCGTCTCGGAGAACTCCGGCGGGCCGTAGCCGTGGGCGGGCAGGATGGTCGCCGCCAGGCGCCTGACCAGCGGCGCGGCGGACTTCACGGGATTGAGGACGATGACGGCGTGCGGCCGACGCTCACCGCCCGGCCGGGGTACCGCGTCCGGTGAGATTTCAGCGCGCGGCGCCCGTTCGGCATCGTGCGCCGCGCCCGCCACGTTCGGTGCGGTTCCAACGCGCGGTTCCCGTCCGGCATCGTGCGCCCCGCCCGCCTGTTCCGGGATGCCCCGCCCGCCCAGTTCGCTCACGCGTCAATCCTCCCGCAGATGGCGTGCCGCCCGCCGTTCTAGACTGGTGTGCCGTGATCGATCTCAAGGCGCTCCGCGACAATCCCGAGCAATTCCGTGCCAGCCAGAACGTCCGTGGCGAGGACCCCGGGCTCGTCGACCAGGTGCTGGCCGCGGACCAGCGGCGGCGCGAGGCGCTCGCGAGCTTCGAGACCAAGCGCGCCGAGCAGAAGGCCATGGGCGGCCGCGTCGCCAAGGCCAAGGGCGACGAGAAGAAAGAGCTGATCGCCGCCTCCCAGTCGCTGGCCGCCGAGGTCAAGGCCGCGAAGGCCGCGGGCGACGCCGCCGACGCCGAACTGAACGAACTCGCCTACAAATTCGGCAACCTGATCCAGGACGGCGCGCCGGCCGGCGGTGAGGACGACTACGTCGTGGTGCGCGAGGTCGGCGAGCACCGCGACTTCGCGCGTGAGGGCTTCGAGCCGCGGCCACACGAGGTGCTCGGCGAGATGATCGGCGCGTTCGACACCACGCGCGGCGCCAAGGTGGGCGGCTCCCGCTTCTACTACCTGACGGGCGTCGGCGCCCGCCTGGAGCTGGCGCTCCTCACGTGCGCCGTCCAGCGCGCCGTCAAGGCCGGGTTCACGCCGATGATCACACCCACGCTGGTCCGGCCCGAGATCATGCAGGGCACCGGCTTCCTCGGCGAACACAACGACGAGGTCTACTACCTGCCGGCGGACGACCTCTACCTGACGGGCACCTCCGAGGTGGCGCTGGCCGGCTTCCACGCCGGCGAGATCATCGACCTGTCCGGCGGCCCCAGGCGCTACACCGGCTGGTCCGCCTGCTACCGGCGCGAGGCCGGGTCCTACGGCAAGGACACGAAGGGCATCTTCCGCGTCCACCAGTTCCACAAGGTGGAGATGTTCTCCTACTGCGACCCGGCGGAAGCCACCGAGGAACACCAACGGCTGCTCGGTTTCGAGGAGGAGATGCTCCAGCTCGTCGGCCTGCCGTACCGCGTCATCGACGTGGCGGGCGGCGACCTCGGTTCCAGCGCCGCCCGCAAGTTCGACTGCGAGGCCTGGATCCCGACGCAGGGCCGCTACCGCGAGATGACCTCGACCTCGAACTGCACCACGTTCCAGTCGCGCCGCCTGAACATTCGCCAGCGCGTGGCCGACGGCGGCACCGAGTATGTCGCGACGTTGAACGGCACGCTGGCCACCACACGGTGGATCGTCGCGCTGCTGGAGAACAACCAGCGGCCCGACGGGTCGGTCGTGGTGCCGGAACCGCTGCGCGACTTCATGGGCATCGACGTGATGCCGGTCGTGGCCGGCTGATCGCCCGGGTGCGTCCGCGTGCGGACGCCGATTCACGCGCCTCTCAGCCCCCGGCGAAACGGACGTATATAGGGGCACCTCTGCGGGGTGACACTGCGAAAGGGGTGTGAGGAACTACACTCATAGATGAGTGTGTCCCACGTCTGCCGGTGGACGTGCGGTTTGCGTATGCCGCAGCGGGGCGCAGCGACAGCATTTTGCCAGCGAGAGAGATTTCTTCAGCGATGACTCAAACCTGGTCCGACCCGGACCTGGCGCGGAGGGCCGTGGACGACCCAACCACGCCGCCGGCCGATCTGGCCGCCATCGCTCACGCGCGCCCGGAGCTGCGTGCGCGTGTCGCCGGACACCCCGCCGCGTACCCCGGCCTGCTCGATTGGCTCGCCAAATATGGCGGCCCGGA
>JAISIU010000044.1 GCA_031261885.1 Bifidobacteriaceae bacterium | reverse complement strand
GGGCCAGCGAAACGGTGCGCGGCCAAGCCGCGGAAGCCGTTGGGACGGTGCGCGACCAAGCGGCGGCGCCCGCAGGCGAGGCAGCATCGACGGCAGGTGCCCCACAGCTTGCCATTCCCGTATTCCAGAGCTTCCGTAATGTGGCGGTGGATTCCGACCACACCGTCTACATCGTGGAAGGCTACGGTGCTGATCAGGTGTCGGTGTGGGAGCTTGGCTCGGATGGTGGATATCACGCGAGCGTGACGCGGACGATCACGGGACTCAGCTCCCCGTCTGGTGTGGCAGTGGCTACCGATCACACGGTTTACGTTGCCGAAAGCGGTGCGAATCAGGTGTCGGTGTGGAAGCCGGACATGGATGGGAAATATCTCGCGGCCGCGACCGAGACGATCACGGGACTCAGCTCCCCGTGTGGTGTGGCAGTGGCTTCCGACCACACGGTCTACGTCGCGGAAGGCTTCAGCGCGAATCAGGTGTCGGTGTGGAAGCCGGACCCGAACGGCGACTATCTCGCGGCCGCGACCCAGACGATCACGGGATTCAACTCCCCGTCTGGTGTGGCAGTGGACTCCGACCATACCGTCTACGTCGCGGATTACTCCCTTGCGAAACAAATGTCGGTGTGGAAGCTGGGTGAAAATGGGAACTATCCCACGACCGCGACCCGAACGATCACGGGACTCGGCTACCCGTATGGTGTGGCGGTGGACTCCGACCACACCGTCTACCTCGCCGAATCCAATCCGGAACGGGTATCGGCGTGGAAGCCCGACACGGATGGTCAATATCCCGCGACCGCGACCCGAGCGATCACCGGACTGACCGGCCCGGCTGGGGTAGCGGTGGATTCCGACCGTACCATCTACGTGGCCGAACAGGGGGCCGATCGGGTGTCGGTGTGGAAGCTGGGCGCGGATGGCGAATATGGCGTCAACCCGACCCAGATGATCACCGGACTCGCGCCCATGTATGGGACCGGTCCGTCTGATGTGGCGGTGGACTCCGACCACACTCTCTACATCACCGAATACGGTAACCAACAGCTGTCGGTGTGGAAGCTGGGCGAGGATGGCAAATATCCCACGACCGCGACCCAGACGATCACCGGACTCAACCAGGCACAGGGTGTGGCAGTGGACTCAGACCACACTATCTACATCGCCGAATACGGGCAGGTGTCGGTGTGGAAGCTGGGCGAAGATGGGAAATATCCTACGATCGCGACCCAGACGATCACCGGAATCAGCCACCCGAAGGATGTGGTCGTGGACTCCGACCACACCATCTTCGTCGCCGAAAGTGGGGTCTCGGTGTGGAAGCCGGACAAGGATGGCGAATATCCCACGACCGCGACCCAGACGATCGCACCCAGCGGCATCCCGTATTACGTGGCGTTGGATTCCGACCGCGCTCTCTACATCGCCGAATACGGTTCGAATCAGGTGTCGGTGCGGGAGCTGGGGGCCGACGGTGAATATCCCACGAGTGCGACCCGGACGATCACCGGAGTCAGCTACGGGGGCATGGCGTTGGATCCCGACGACACCCTCTATATCGTTGATGGTGACAAGGGCCTGTATACCGTGCCGTCGCCGATGCATTCGGTGACTGGTCAGGTGGTTTCCGCGCGTGGTGGTGACGGGACGATCAGCACGGGCACGGTGAGCGTGGTGAAGCCGTCCGATGCCGGTGATGGGACCTATGTGACGGTGGCCGGTCCGGTGGATATTGAGGCGGATGGTTCGTTCACGATTGGGCGTGTGCTTCTGGGTGAGGACTATCGGGTTCAGGTGGATGTCGATGGGTATGACACGGGCTATTCCGACACGTTCGCCGTGATAGACGATGACGTGGCGTTGCCGGGCGTGATCAGTTTGACGCCGCATTTTGAGGTGGGTCAGGCGGTGGCCGATGGGCATGGGATCGTGACGATCAGTCCGAACCCGGTGAGCTGGAAGGGCACCGGGACGGTGAAGTTAGAGCCCGAACCGGGTTACTCGATCGGTCAGGTGACTGACACGGCCGCGGATGGGACCGTGAAGGATGTGACCGATCAGGCGAACGCGAAGCAGGGTGTCTATGAGATTGCCGGTGTGGATCAAACCCATGAGATCCGTGTGACGTTCGTGGAGGGTCAGACGGTGTGGGGTCAGGTCACCGACAAGGATGGTGTGGGTGTGCCGGGCGTGGAGGTCACGGTCGTCAAACCGGCTGGCGAGGACGGATCGGAGCAGGTGGTGGCCGGTCCGGCCGTGACTGATGGTGATGGCGATTATGGTGTGCCGAAGGTGCCGCCTGGGACGGGGTATCAGGTTCAGGGCAGCGCCGATGGGTATGGCGTGGGGAACTCTGGCCTGTTCGATGTCGATGGGATCCTTGGCGGGTATCCGGGCGGGTTGGTGTTGGACCGGTTGTTCACTATCAAGACGGTGGCCGGGACCACCGGGACCGCGCTGGTGGCGGCGGAGTCCGTGGTGGAGGGCGCGTCCGACCAGGTTGTGATCACGCCCGGCGCGGGCTTCATGGTCGACAAGGTCCAGGACGCCATCGGGGTTCTTGTCACCGATGTCACCGACCAGCTGGTCGAAAACGGTGACGGCACGTTCACGTTGACGCTGACCGGGATCGTGGCGGATCACATCGTGTACGCGAGTTTCAAGCCGGCCGGGGTCGGGGCCACCGAGCCGGGTGGGACCGGTCCGGGCGGGTCGACCGGGACGGGGACGACACCGGGCGGGCCCGGAACCACGACCCCGCCACCGGCCGGGCCGACCGCCGTCAAGGTCAAGGCCGCCCTGGGCCAGGCGACCTTGGTGAAGGGCAAGAGCTACAAGCTCGTGGCCCTGGCCTACACGGCCGATGGCGTCACCGTGCCGGTCACGTACAAGAGCTCCAAGACCAAGATTGCGACCGTCTCGGCGTCGGGGAAGGTCAAGGCCCGTAAGCCGGGTAAGGCGGTCGTCACGATCACCTCGGGTTCTCAGATGGCCAAGGTGAAGGTCACTGTGCTGAAGAAGCGTCCGTCATCGGCCGCTTCCAAGGTGAAGAAGGTGACGGTCAAACTCAAGAAGAAACTCAAGAGGGGCCAGATTGTCTACCTGACCCCCAAACTCGGACCCAAGACCGCGCTGGCGGTGAAGGTGACGTTCAAGTCCACCAAGAAGAAGGTCGCGGCCATCGACAAGGCCGGCCGGCTCCAAGTCCTGGCCAAGGGCAAGACCGTCATCAAGGTCAAAGCCGGCAAGGTCACGAAGAAGCTCAAGCTCAAAGTCAAATAGGCGACCCGCTTCCGCCCTCGTTCGGTTCCGTTGCCCGTCTCTGGGCGTGGAGGCTGATGGCTGATAATCGGCCCAGAATCCGCCATGAGCCTCCACGCCCGTCGGCGGTGGTGCGGCTTCAGACGGATGGCTCGGCGGAGTCAGTGCGGGTGGCCGGGGCCGGGTCGAGCTCCTCGGTGGAGGGGCCCGCGGCCTGGGGCACGGCGACCTGGTCGAGCTCCTTCGTGGAAGGGGCCGCCTCGGCGGCCGCCTTGGTGCCGGCGCGCCGGGTTTGGGTGCCGTCGTCGGGCAGGCCGGCGGCGCGCAGGCGGCGCTGGTCGTCGCGCAACGCCTTGTACACGGCCCAGGCCGTGGACACGACGGGGACGGCCGCGATGGCGCCGAGCACGCCGGCCAGCACGGTCCCGCCGACCACCGAGATCGCGACGACCACGGGGTGGACACGCACTTGCCGGGACATGATGAGCGGCTGGAGCAGATGCCCCTCGATCTGGCCGATCAGGGCGATGAGCGCGACCACGATGAGCGCGATGATCCAGCCCTTCGCGGCGAGCGCCACGAAGACGGCGAGGACCATCGCGACGGCCGCGCCGATCAGCGGCACGAATGTGCCCAAGAACACGAGGACGCCGAGCGGCACGGCGAGGGGAACGCGCAGGATCGCGAGGGCGGCGCCGGACAGGATCCCGTTGGCGGCGGCCACGAGCACGAGCCCGCGCGTGTAGGCGGAGAACGTGTGCCAGGCCGCCTGGCCGGCCACTTGCCAGCGCCGCCGCGCGCCGTCCGAGAGCTGGCCCGTGAACCAGCCCCACATTTTCTTGCCGGATTTGACGAAGTAGATGGAGCAGAAGATGGCGAGCACGATGGCGGTGCCGACCGTGACGACATCGCCGGCCCGTTGGGAGACTTCGGACAGGATCTGGTCGCTGTGGGTCTCAACCCAGCTGACGATGCTGCCGCCGACGTTCGAGAGGTCGATGTCGCGTAGCGGTTTGGGGGCTTTGCGCAGCACTTTGTTGAGCTCGGCGAGGCCGTTCAGGAACTCGTGGGAGAGTGTGTCGGCTTGTCCGGCGATGGAGACGCCGACGAATGTGCCGAGCCCGACGAGGACGGCGACGCCGAGCACGTAGGCGATGACGGTCGCGAGCGCGCGCGGCATGGCGCGGCCGAGCAGGTTCACGAGGGGCCTGAGCACGGCGGCCGCGACGAGGGCGAGGAAGATCGCGGCGACGACGAGGGACACGCCCATGACGCCGCGCGCGATGACGACGGCGGCGGCCACGAGGATGAGGAGCCGCCAGGCCCATCCGGCAGCGGTTTTGAGCCAGCTGGGCACGCGTTCGCTGGCGCCCGGGGCCGGCAGTGTCGGTGTTGCCACCGTTGGTGCCGGTGTCATGGGGCTGCTCATCTCGGGGTCCGCTGCTCCAACCTGGTCCGTGCGCGGCGCGCCCGCGCCGCTCTCCCAGTCTGCCCACCCCCGCCCCGCCCCCAAGGTGAGGCGCGCCGCGCGGGCCGCACCGGGAAACGCCGCTTTATCTCCGCCGTAAACCCTCATTCCCCGGTGCGACGGAAGGTGACCGCGCGGCGCAAAGGCGATGACAGCGGAGGCGAGCGCGCAGCGCGAAGCCGAAGGGCGGGGGTCCCAAAGGGGCTTGCCCCTTTGCGGGGTGCGGGGGCTCGGCCCCCGCGCTAGCTGACGAAATTTGTCAGTGGCTTGCGGCATCGCAAGCACACTTCACCCACAGATTTCGTGCGCGAGACGGGACTTGAACCCGTACGCCCTTTTAGTCAGGCACTAGCACCTCAAGCTAGCGCGTCTGCCAATTCCGCCACTCGCGCGTGGACGCCGCTGTTCGCGGCGCGCG
>JAISIU010000040.1 GCA_031261885.1 Bifidobacteriaceae bacterium | reverse complement strand
TGCCGCGCGGGCGCCTCCGGCTATGTCGCGGGGCGTTCGGTCTGGCGTGACGCGGTGGGCGGCGGGCCCGAGGCGATGGCGCTGGTCAGGGAGCGGCTGGAGCAGCTGAACCGGATCACCAGGGAGTGCGGCCGCCCCTACGTCGCGGGCACGGGCCTGGACGAGGCGCTGGCCGAGCTGGGGCCCACCTGGTACGAGACGTGGCACGCGGCCGCGTGACCCGTCCGGGGCCGGCTGGGCCCGGCGCGGACCCGACCGGGTTCAGCCTCAGAGGCGGAGGCCGGTCTCAGAGGCGGTGGGCGGCCGCCACGCGCGCCGCGATGGCCCGGGCCACGATCTCGGCGCCGCCGCGCGCCTGGCCCATGTAAAGGGCCGGCTCGGTGAGTTCCAGCTCCATGACCTCGGGGCCGTCCTCGCCGGCCACGAGGTCGACGCGGGCGTAAAGCAGCGCGTTCTCGGCCTTGGCCAGGCCCGGGACCAGGTCCCCGACGGCCTTGAGCGCGGCGCGCGCGGTGTTCAGCTCCTCGGGGGTGGCCTCGTGCGGGGCCATGGCCTGGTGCCGGAACGGCACGAACCCGCCCGCCTGGGCCACGACACCCTCGGCGGAGCCGCGCGGCGGCATCAACACGGGGCCGCCCGCCACCTGCGGATCGGGCCCCGACAGTTGCGCCGCCCGGTGGGCGCCGTAGGCGAACCGGCCGGACAGGAAGACGAGCGAGGCCTCGCCCTTCGAATCGACCGACGTCACGTACTTTTGCAGCATGACGGTGCGGCCGGCGTCGAGCAGCCGGCGGGTGTGTTGGAGCGCGAGGCCGCGTTCCCACGCGTTGTTCGCGGTGTAGCGGCCGGCGTCGAGCGACCCGGCGGAGATCGCTGGTTTGATCACGAAGTCGCCGAGCGCCGGGAACCGGCTGTGCAGCCGGTGCGAGCCGAGCGGGTCGGTCGGTTCCAGCCACATCGTCTCGACGACGGGCACGCCCGCGGCCTCGAGTTCTTGCAGGTAGTGCTTGTCGGTGTTCCACTCGACGACATCGGCCGGGTTGGCGAGCCGCGGCACGCCCCTGGCCCAGGCGCAGAACTCCTCGCGCCGGGGCGCGTAGTCCCAGGCGGAGCGGATGACGGACAGGTCGAACCGGTCCCAATCGACCGAGGGGTCGTCCCAGGCGGCCACCGTGACGTCGAAGCCGAGGCCGCGGAGCGCCGGCACGAGCGTCTGGTCGTCCGGGTCGAGGTCCGGGATTTGCTGGCAGGTGACGAGCGCGACGCGCGGCGCTTTCATATCTCTGCGGCTCCTTTTCGCCTCGTGGCTGGTGCTGGGTTCGTGTCCGCGGCGCGGCCCGCGCGACCCGCTTCCCACGGGTGGGCGGCCGGTCTGGTGCGGGCGGGAAGCGGCAGGGGCGGCCGATGACGCACGGTCCTTCGATCATATTGCCCCGGCCGGGCGGTCTGCCGCGCGCGGCCGGTGAGACGGGTCACACCCGCTGGGCGGGCGGGCCGGTCAGTGGCCGCTCGTGGTCGTGGCCGTGGCGGGCGTGGCCGTGGCGGACGTGGTGCCAGGCGCGGAAGGCGGGTCAGCCGCGACGCCGGGCAGCTGGACCGTGGCGCGCAGCACCGGGCCGTGGCGGGTGCCGTCGGTGTAGCGGACCTCGACCGTGTGGGTGCCGGAAGCGGGCCGCCACGGGTACCAGGCCGTGGCCGAGCCGCCCTGGTCGAGCGTGGCCGTGGGCCAAAGGCCGTCGCGGCCGTCCGGCAGGAGGTCGATGGCGGCCCCGGCCACGCCGTGGACGGCGACGGTGACGCCGGAGACGGTGCCGGCCAGGCCGACCGAGATCGGCGCCGTGGCCTGGTAGGAGGCCGTGGCCGTGGTCCCGTCCGACGTGGCGCTGACCTGGCCGGCCCCGGCTGCGCCGGCCAGTTCCGGCGAGGTCCACCGGCCGTCGGCTCCGGCCGTGACGGGGACGTCCCCGCCGCCCGTGGCGCGCAACGTCACGGTGGCGCCGGGCCGGGCGGTGCCGGTCACGATCGGCTCGAACAGGTGGCCGCTGCCCGTGTCGACATCCGTGATGGACACGGCGGCCCCGGTTTGGACCGCCGCCACGGGCGTGGGCGAGGGTCCCGCCACCGGGGCGGGGCCGCTGACGATGACGGCCGTGGCCACGACCGCGCCGACCACCCCGGCGAGCGCGCCGGCCAGGCCGAGCGGCAAGGCGATGGACCCGCCGCCGGCGGCCGCGCCCGCGCCGGCCGTGGCGGCCGCGAGGGCGTGCGGCAGCGCGCTGGCCGCGGGCGTGTGGAGGCCGAGCTGGGCGGCCACTTTGATGGCGGCGGCCCCGGCCAGGCCGGCGGCGGCGGGGAGGATGACGAGTCCGAGGTGGGAGGCGGCATCGTCGGCTTCTTCCGCGACGATGGCGCAGCGCGGGCAGGCCAACAGGTGCGCCTGCATGCGGTCGAGTTTGCGCCCGTGCAGCGACCCGGAGGCGTAGGCCCCGATGTGGTCGACGCACCACTTGTGCTCGGGGCCCTCCACGGTGGCGCGTTCGACGTGGACCTGGATCCACGCTTCCTTGAGCGCTTTGCGGGCGCGGTGGGCGAGGACGGCGACGTTGCCGGGTTTCGCGCTGAGCAGCGGCGCGGTCTGGGCGGGGGTCAGGCCTTCGACCTCCGTGTACCAGAGGACTTCTTGGTAGCGGGTCGGCAGCGAGCGGAAGGCGCGGGCCGTGAGCGCGGAGTCGACGGCTTTGAGCGCGGTGTCTTCCTCGGAGGCGGGTTCGGCCGCGCCGAGGCCGTCGATGCCGCCCGGGCCGGCGAGGCCGGCGAGATCGTCGAGGTCGGCGGTGGCGTGGCTGCGGTCGTCGCGGCCCCAGCGGGCGGCCGTGTTGCGGATGACGCGGAACAGGTAGGGGCGGAACGCGCCGACGGGTCCCTTGCCCTTCTGGATGGATTCGAGGATGCGGGCGAAGGCTTCCGCGACGAGGTCGTCGGGGTCGAAGCGGGCGGTGGTGGCGGCGGCGACGACGCGGCCGGGGCCGGCGTGGCGTTCCCACAGGACGGCGAGCGCGTCGGAGTCGCCGGCGCGGACGCGGTCGACGAGTTGGAGGTCGGTGGCGGCGGTCAGGACGGGGCTCATGCGGCGTTCCCCTCGGCCGCCCGGGAGGCGGCGCGCGCAGGGGGCACTGGGCGCGGCATTCCGGCCTCCTGACTCCTCTGGCACCGCGAGGGCGCGATCCGGTGTTGGTCGGCCTATTCGGCGGCCGTGACCACAGTCAGGGTAGCCGCCCGGTGGCGGGCCGCACGCTCGGGGCAGTGGGCTGGTGCCCACCGCCCCGGGCGAAGGCGGGTTGTGCGGGACCCGGCTCGGGGTCCGGTCCTCACGCCCCACTTGCCTGCGGGAGGGCCGAATCGCTTGAGCCCTCACGCAGGGGAGCCGCGGTACTCCCGACCCCATGGTGCGGCCGTCCAGTTCCCCTCCGAGGCGAACGGCCGAGCCGCAGGCCTCCGTCGGTACCTCCCCCCGGGGATACCGCCACTGGCAAATGCCGTACCGCACGGGGCCGGCGGTCCGGAGTTCCGGGTGGGGGCCTGGGGTCACGGTCCCCCACCCGGGTCGGGGGGTGCTAGGGAGCCCCCGACTGGCGCCTCGGCCAAAATTGACACCGCTGGCCACTGGCGCCGCTTCACGGGCCGCGGTTCTCGGGAGTACCGCGTTCATGGGGGAAGAGTCCGGGCGGGCCGGTTCATTACACGGTTTTCTTAGGAAAGTGTGTGATCTGTGTCACATTGTCCGGGCCGGTGGGAGGGCGCGCTACTCTATGGGCGCGCGCCACAGGGGACGCGCGCCGCGCGCCGCACCTTCGGGATGACGGCTGCGCTCAAGGATTTCGGGACCGTGGAGGGGCGATGTCGGTGGCGAGGGGCGGGGGTCGCGCGCTCACGGGGAGCCTGCACCGCGCGGTGGACGGGCTGGGTGATGCGGTCGCGTTCGTCGAGGCGCGGTGGAACCAGGCCGAGGGCGTGGAGCGCGACGTGTTGCGCCGGCCCGTGCTGGAGCAGTTCCAGTTCTGTTACGAGTTGGCGTGGCGGTTGTTGGAGCGGTGGCTGGGCCGGTACGGCTCCCCCGCCAGGAGTTCGGTCACGAACAACCGGGTCGAGTTGTATCTCCAGGCGGCGGAGGCGCGTCTGATCGCCGACCCGAAGGAGTGGATGGTGTTCGATGACGCGGCCCGGCGGGCGCATGGCGCGACGGGGGCGACGGCCGATTTCGTGGTCGGCGAAGCGTCGCGTTTCCTGGAGCGGGCGCGCGAGTTGTTGGCCCTCCTGGACGGGGGCGGCCCGGGTGGGGCGGGTAGCGCCCGATGACGGGTGCGGGCCCGGCGGGTGGGTGCGGCCCGGTGGGCGTCCGATGCCGGGTGGTTCCCTTTTAGAGGTACATGCCGGCTTGGTCGGCGGACCCGGCGGGGGCGGCGACGCCGTGGATGTCGCGTTCGCGGAGCAGCGTGTAGGTCTGGCCTTCGATTTCGACTTCGGCTTTGTCGGCCGGGTCGAACAGGACGCGGTCTTTGAGTTTGACCTGCCGGACGTGGGTGCCGATGGCGACGACGTGGGCCCAGGCGAGCCGTTTGCCGACGCTGGCCGTGACGGGGATGAGGATGCCGCCGGCGGACCGCCGTTCGGCCGATTCGGGGTCGAGCATGACGAGCAGCCGGTCGGAGAGCATGCGGACGGGCAGCGGCCCCTCGGGCAGTTTCTGCGGCGCCCTGGGCGCGGGTTCCGCGATCGGCTCGAGCGGTCCCTCGTGCCCCGCGGCCTCGGCGTTCGCGGTCGCCGCGACCGCTTCGGTCGTCTTCTTCGCAGTCATCGAAATCCCCCTTGGTTGTCCCGCCGGCCGGGTGCGCGAGACGGGACTTGAACCCGCACGCCCTGGGGCACAGGAACCTAAATCCTGCGCGTCTGCCAATTCCGCCACTCGCGCGCCCGCCCAGCCTACCGACGATGCGCAGCCCCCAACCACCCGCGCCGTGGGCGCCGTGCGGCGCCGGCGGCGTTACCATGGACGCGCCCGGCGGCCGGTGCCGCCCGATCCTGACGAAGGCCCAACCCAACCGCCCCCGGAGGAGACCAAGCATGGCAGACACCAGCACCGTGGACTTTGACTCCGAGTTCGATGACATCGTTGACGGTCTCCTGGAACATCTCCGCGGAGCAGTCCCCGATCACACGATCGAGATCGCAGACACCGAATGGGGCTGCGGCGAGACGTGGGAAGCGATCGTCTACTTGATTACCTGCGCCGCCGACTATGGAAACCCCGTCGATTCGCAAGTGATCGCTCTGAGCCAACGCCTCATTGATCTCGCCAGTGGACTGAACCTAGGCGAAAGCAGTCAGGAAGAACTTGCTGAAGTCAAAGAGGCCCTCACCACGCTGAAGCAACGTGCTCGTGTAACACCGTGAACTGGGCGTATAGGTTCAGAGAGGGAGATCAACCATGACGCCAACAGCGAGCGAGACCGCGTTCGAGACGCTGACGAACATTGGGTACGACCTGACCGTCTTAATGAGAGGCGTGTTTTCTGACGATTTCGTACATGACTCACTCGTCGGCGTCTGGGCAGGCGAGTGCTGGGACGTGATCCTGACGATCGCCCGCCAATTCGTCTACGACGGTCTGACAGCGAGCCCCGAAGCCATCGCGCTGATGAGACAAGCCCATGATCTTGTACAAAGTTGGGACTACGAAGACGCCAGCATCCAAGACGAACTCCACCAGCTCGAGAAGGACATCGCGACCGTCACCCCCAAGGTTGTGGCGTGAGCTGGGCGTTTAGGCTCTGAACGACCACCGCCCCGTAACATACACCGCTCGATCGAGACAGAACTCGAGTATCACAAAGCGTGAGAGGAGGCCTAACATGGCAGACGACGAAAGCATCGATGACGAGTTCGACACCATCCTGCGCGGCCTCTTCAACCATCTCGAAGGTGTCCTATCCGACGTCACGCTCGAAATCGCTGATTGTGAATGGTTCGCTGGCGAACCGTGGTGCGCTATCACCACCCTCGCCGCCAATGCCGCCCGCACTGGC
>JAISIU010000032.1 GCA_031261885.1 Bifidobacteriaceae bacterium | reverse complement strand
TCGGGGTCGAGGCCGCGTTCGGCCAGCCTGAGGATGCCGTTATGGTCCTCGCCGATCCCGAGCTCGCGGACCGAGCAGATCATGCCGTCGGAGACATGGCCGTACGTCTTGCGGGCCGTGATCGGGAACGGACCGGGCAGCACGGCGCCGGGCAGCGACACGACGACCTTGTCCCCCACCCCGAAGTTGTGGGCGCCGCAGACGATGCCGCGCGGCGCGCCGCCGGCGCTGCCGTCCGCGATGTTGTGCTGGGGGCCGACGTCCACCTGGCACCAGTTGATCGTCTTGCCGTTCTTCTGCGGCTCCGGGTGCATGGAGACCACCTGGCCGACGACGAGCGGGCCCTGGACGCCGGAGGCGCCGAGCGATTCCTCTTCGAGGCCGACCGAGACGAGCGCGGCAGCCACGCCGGCCGCGTCGCGGCCGCCGAGCTCGACGTACTCCGACAGCCAGCCCAACGGTACGTACGGCATCAGATCTCCATCCCGTAGCGGCGCGAGAAGCGGAGGTCGCCCTCGACCATGTCGTGCATGTCAGTGATCCCGTGGCGGAACATCGCGGTGCGCTCGATCCCCATGCCGAACGCGAAGCCCTGGTATTCGAGCGGGTCGACGCCGCAGGCGATCAGCACGTTCGGATGGACCATGCCGCAGCCGCCCCACTCGATCCAGCCCGAGCCGCCGCACGTGTGGCAGTGGGGGTCGTGGCCCTTGCAGACGAAGCACAGGACGTCGACCTCGGCGCTCGGCTCCGTGAACGGGAAGTAGCTGGGGCGCAGCCGCGTGTGGACGCCCTCGCCGAACATCGTGGTGGCGAGGTGGTCGAGCGTGCCCCTCAGGTGCGCCATGGTCAGGCCCTTGTCGACGGCCAGGCCCTCGACCTGGTGGAACACGGGCGTGTGCGTGGCGTCGAGCTCGTCCTTGCGGAACACCTTGCCCGGGACCACGACGTAGACCGGCACGCCGCGCGACAGCAGCGCGCGCGCCTGGACCGGGCTCGTGTGCGTGCGCAGCACGAGGTGGGAGCCCGGCGGGTCGATGAAGAACGTGTCCTGCATCTGGCGCGCCGGATGGTCCGGGCCGAAGTTCAGGGCGTCGAAGTCGAACCATTCGGCCTCGACCTCGGGGCCTTCGGCGACCTCCCAGCCGAGTGCCGTGAAGATGTCCGCGATGCGTTCCTGCAGCAGTTCCAGCGGGTGCCGGGCGCCCTCGGTGAGCCGCGCGGTGGGCAGCGTGACGTCCACGGTCTCCGTGGCGAGCCGGCGCTGGGCCTCCTCGGCCTGGAGCTCGGCCTCGCGCTGTTTCAGCGCTTGCGCCACGCGGCCGCGGGCCTGGCCCACGAGCTTGCCGGCCGCGGCGCGCTGGTCCTTGGGCAGGAGTTTGATCGCGTGGTTGGCCTGGGTCAGAGGGCTCTGCTCGCCCTGGAAGTCGCGGCGCGCGGTTTGGAGATCCGTCACGCTGGCGGCGTGGCCGATGGCGTCCAGGGCCTGGGCGACGGCCGCCTGGACCGCGCCCTGGTCCAGCGGGTCGAGGGGCGGAGTTGGGGTCTGGGTTCCGGGGCCGTCCCCGGAGGCGTTCACGCTAGACACGCGGTCCATCCTAGTGGGCCGATGCCGGGCCTACCGTCGCGCGGGGCGGTCAGGGCAGGCGGCTCGGCGAGAGCGGGCCGCCGCCCGGCTCGCCGTTGTCGCTGGCGGACACGCCCAGGTCGTAGGAGGCGATGCGCCAGGCCGGCGCGCCCACGCGGGTCCGTTCGATCACGGCCCAGTGGGCGTTGCCCATGACGCGCAGCCCGCGCCACCCCGACGGGTCAAGCCCGAGCAGCCGGGTCAGCCCGGCCACGATCACGCCGCCGTGCGACGCCACGACCACCGTGCCGTCATCGTCCACGGTCTGGGCCGCCTCGGTGACGGCCGCGTCGAACCGTTCGGCCGCCGCCGCCCGGGTCTCCATGCCGACCTCGGGAACGTCGTCGCCGCGCGCCCAGCGGGCCGTCTCCTCGGGCCAGCGGCGGGACACCTCCTCCATCGTGAGGCCCTCCCACTGGCCGAAGCCGCGTTCCCGCAGCCTGGGGTCGGCGAGGGGCGTCAGCCCGGTCAGGTCCGCGAGCGCGCCGGCCGTGGCCCACGCCCGGGACAGGTCCGAGGCCACGAGCGCGGCTGCGCCGATCTGGGCCAGTTCGCGCGCCGCGGCCGCCGCCTGGGCCCGGCCCGTCCGGTTCAGCGGCGTGTCGCTCGAACCCTGGACCATGCCGGAGAAGTTCGCGTCCGTCTGCCCGTGCCGCCACAGCACGATCCGCCGCGCGCTCACCTGACACCGACCAGGCCGAGGCGCGCCGCCTCGATGTCCTCGCCGGCGCCGCCGTCGCCGGTTTCGACGCCGGGCAGCGGCACCGTGGGGCAGTCCTTCCACAGCCGGTCCAGTCCGTAGAAATCGCGGTCCTGGGCGTGCTGCACGTGCACGATGACGTCGCCGAAGTCGAGCAGCGCCCAGCGGCCTTCCGAGAGGCCCTCGCGGCGCATGGTGTGCCGTCCCAGCCGGGCGGCATCGTTCTCGACCTCGCGCACGATGGCGGACACCTGGTTCTCATTCGTGCCGCTGGCCAGCAGGAACGCGTCGGTCAACGGCAACCTGGAGGTGACGTCGATGGCGACGATCCGCTGGGCCTTGACTCGGGCGGCCGCCTGGGCCGCGGTGGTGAGCAGTTGCACGGTGCCGTCGTCGATGGTCATGGTCCTCCGTTTTGATCGCTTACAGGGTGGGGCCGGGCGCCGCGGCGGGCCGGGCCGTGTCCGCCGCCGGGCCACCGGGCCGACACGGCTGACTATACGGGACCGGTGCGGCCACGAGGGATGTGACGGACGCGCCGCTCGGGTTCAGGCTTTCGCCGTGCCCGGACAGGTAGTGGAACCCGAGCCACACGCCGACGGCCAGCGCGGCCGCGAGCAGCAGCGCGAGCAGCACGTAGCCGAGCGCGCGCTTGCCCGTACCGATCCCGTCGGTCTCGAGGACGCGGTCCGCGTCGGGGCCGACCATCCAGGGCGGCGTGCCGTCCGGCAGCATCTCGGGCGGGCCGGCCCATTCGGGTGCGTCGCCGTCCGGGGCCGCGGCGAGTTCCGCCGGGGCGGGTTCCTCCCAGGCCGGCGCGGCCGGCAGAGGTGACGGTTGCGAATCCTCGGCGAAGCCGCCCTGGAACGGGTCGCCTGCCTGGCCGGGGCCATCGATGCCGGGCAGCGGTTCGACGGACAGCAGCTGGGTCGGGGAGTCGAAGGGGGCCGGGGCGTCCTCGGGCGCGGCGTCCGCCGCGCTCTCGGCCGTGACGGAGTCCATCGAACCGGTCCACACGCGGATCGAGCCCGTGTCGCCGTCGCCCAGGCCGGCCGGGTCGAAGGCGCGCTCGTCGGGGACCAGCGGCGCCGGTTCCACTTCCGCCACGTCCTCCCCGGAGGCGTCCAGGCCGGCCAGCAAAGCACTGGTGGGCGATTCGCCGCCAAGCCGGTAGACCGGGGCGGGCGGCGCGGCGGCCGCGGCGGCGGCGAGACCCTCCGCCGTGACGACCGGCATCGTGCCCGTGCCGGGCGCGACGACCGCGCGTTTGACGGGTACGTCGCGGACCACGGGCTGGATGCCGGTGATGTGGCCGTCCGGGTCGACGCTGCGCATGCCGGCGGCCGGCGGCGGGGCGACGGACGGCATGGCGCCGGCCTCCTCGAGCGCGGAGGCCGGGGCGGCGGGAGGCTCCGGAGCAGCCGGGATGGACGCGATCTGGGCCGTCCAATAGTCCGGCGTGCCGGCCTGGTCGGCGGGGGCGGGCACGGCCGTATCCGACGGTTCGGTCCACGGGGAGGCGGCGGACCCGGGCGCGGCGACTCCCCACGTGTCGAAGTCCTGGAACTGGTCCGTGGCATAGCGTGGCGCGGCGGTGGCCTCGGGCGCCGGGGCGGTTTCCTCCCACGGCGCGAGGCCGGCCGGCGCCTCGTCGACGACGGGGACCGCGCCGGTCACGGGCAGGGGCGGCACCACGGGGACGGGCCGCGACGCCGGGGGGCCCGGTTCGAGGTACGGCAGGCCCCACTGGGTGTCCGGCCAGGCGGACGCGGCGGGCTCTGGCGGCTCCGCATCGGCCGCCGGCATGGGT
>JAISIU010000007.1 GCA_031261885.1 Bifidobacteriaceae bacterium | reverse complement strand
GCGCCTTCGACGGTCGGCAGGTTGCTCTTGTCCACCGTCACGCCCACCGTGGCCGTCGAGTCCGGCGAGGCGGAGGCGCTGGAAGAACTGGAACTGGACTTGCCGCACCCGGTCAGGGCAAGTGCAGCGGTGAGCAGAAGGGCGGCCACGGCCACCGATTGACGACGCACGAGTGTGAACTCCGATACCTTTTGTTATACGGGGCGGGCCGCGCGGCGCGCGGACAGTCCGGCAGAACACTGATTGAATCAAAGTCCATCATGCCGCACCCGAGCCGTCTCGCGCCACTTCCAGGCCCTCAGTTCGCGCCCGGCCCCCCGAGCGCGTATGCTGGTGCGCCGGTGGCTTGACTTCCGCCAAGCTGGACCCTGCCCTGCGGGCGCTTGGTGCCACCATAGGGCAGTGGCGCAATTGGTAGCGCACCGGTCTCCAAAACCGGCGGCTGTGGGTTCGAGTCCCGCCTGCCCTGCGAGGTCAGTGGGTGCCGCCCCATGCGGTGCCCACGAACTGTGACAACAACAGCGGCGGGTTCGCCCGCCGCGGAACGAGGTGTGAACCGTGGCCAAGACCGCAAGCGACGCCCAGGTGGAGAAGACCGGCGTCTTCGCGT
Source organism: Bifidobacteriaceae bacterium (assembly GCA_031261885.1). Taxonomy (GTDB): domain Bacteria; phylum Actinomycetota; class Actinomycetes; order Actinomycetales; family WQXJ01; genus JAISIU01. Next base: position 4,341 of record JAISIU010000007.1, on the reverse strand, counting down.
CCATCGTTCGCTTCGTTCGCCAGATCGTCTCCGAGATGAAGAAGGTCGTCTGGCCCAGCCGTTCGGAGCTGTGGACGTACGCCACGGTCGTGCTCGTCTTCGTGATCATCACGATGATTTTCATCGGTGTGTTCGACCTCGGCATCAACTGGCTGGTCGGCCACGTCTTCGCCAAGTGACACGGTGACCGCCCCAGGCTCCGGGCCCCACGGACGCCTCCCACGAGTTTGACGGAAGAATGACGAGAAAGCAGGTTTCCCAGGCGTGACAGAGCAATTGATCGAGCCGGTCCAGGAGCCGCAGGCGGAGGCACAGGTTCCCGCCCCGGCGGAGCCGGCCGAGACTCCGGCGGAACCGGTCGAACCAGCGGCGGAGGCCGCGGCGGCCCCGGCGGAGACGCCTGCCGCGGCGGACCCGATCGCGGAGTTCAAGGAGCAGATCGCCCTGCTGCCCGGTGACTGGTACGTCATCCACTCCTACGCGGGCTACGAGAACCGCGTGAAAGTGAACCTGGAGAACCGCATCCAATCCCTCAACATGGAGGACTACATCTTCCAGGTCGAGGTGCCCATGGAAGAGGCCACCGAGATCAAGAACTCGGTGCGCAAGGTCGTGAAGCGGGTCCGTATCCCGGGCTACGTTCTCGTCCGCATGTACTTGACGGACGAGTCCTGGGTGGTGGTGCGGCACACGCCTGGCGTCACCGGGTTCGTCGGCCATAACCACGAACCGGTGGCCCTGACTCTCGACGAGGTGTCCTCGATGCTCGCACCCGTCGCGGTGGAGTCCGGGGAAGAGACGCCGGAGGCGGCCCAGGCCGTGCCCAGCAACCTCGTCTTCGAGGCGGGGGAGTCGGTCACCGTCACGGACGGCCCGTTCGAAACGCTGCCGGCCACGATCTCCGAGGTGGACGCCGAGTCCCAGAAGCTCCAGGTGCTCGTCTCGATCTTCGGGCGTGAGACCCCGGTGGAGCTGCGTTTCAACCAGGTCGAGAAGATCTGAGAGCGGCGACCACCACGAAAGCTGCGGCGCCAGCCAGGCGCCGGGAAAACATCAATCGATCAAAAGGACCCTTAAAGACATGGCTCCCAAGAAGAAGAAAGTCACCGGCCTGATCAAGCTGCAGATCCAGGCCGGCCAGGCGAACCCGGCGCCGCCGATCGGCCCGGCGCTCGGCCAGCACGGCGTCAACATCATGGAGTTCTGCAAGGCGTATAACTCCGCCACGGAATCCCAGCGCGGCAACATCATCCCGGTCGAGATCACGGTGTACGAGGACCGCTCGTTCACGTTCGTCCTCAAGACGCCGCCGGCCGCGGACCTCATCAAGAAGGCCGCTGGCCTGCAGAAGGGGTCGGCCGTGCCGCACACCGACAAGGTCGGCTCGATCACGTGGGACCAGGCCCGTGAGATCGCCCAGACCAAGATGCCGGACCTCAACGCCAACGACATCGAGGCCGGCGCCAAGATCATCGCGGGCACCGCCCGTTCGATGGGCATCCTCGTCAACGACTGAAACCAATCCACCTGTGGCAGGGCCCGTGCTGGCCCACACGACCACGACTGCTCCAAGCGAAGGAACAAGCAGATGCCAAAGCACTCCAAGGCCTATCGGAAGGCCGCCACTCTGATCACCCCAGGCCAGATCTACCCGCCACTGGAAGCCATCCAGCTCGCCACGAAGACGGCCACCACGAAGTTTGACTCCACCGTTGAGGTGGCTATGCGCCTCGGCGTCGACCCGCGCAAGGCGGACCAGATGGTCCGCGGCACGGTCGACCTCCCTAACGGCACCGGCAAGACCGCCAGGGTCCTGGTCTTCGCCGAAGGCAAGCACGCGGATGAGGCCATCGAGGCGGGGGCCGACGAGGTCGGCTCGGACGAGCTGATCGCGAAGGTTCAGGGCGGCTACACCGACTTCGACGCGGCTGTCGCCACGCCGGACCTCATGGCGAAGGTCGGTCGGCTGGGCCGTGTGCTCGGCCCGCGCGGCCTCATGCCGAACCCGAAGACCGGCACGGTCACGATGGACGTGGCCGGCGCCGTCCACGCCATCAAGGGCGGCCGTGTCGAGTTCCGCGTCGACAAGAACGCGAACCTGAACTTCATCATCGGCAAGGCCTCGTTCACGCCGCAACAGCTGGCGGAGAATTACTCCGCGGCCATGGACGAGATCATGCGCCTCAAGCCGGCCACGTCCAAGGGCCGCTACATCCTCAAGGCCACGATCTCCACGACCATGGGCCCGGGCATCCCGATTGATCCGGCTCAGAACCGGCGCATCGCCACGGCTGAGTAACGGCCTGGGCGGCGAACCGCCACTGTTCGGATGGGGCTGGGTCCGGCACTGCCGGGCCCAGCCCCATCCGCGTCATCGGACACCGCGCTTTGCGCGCGGCGGGCCGAACCGGTATCGTTACTCCCTGCCTTAGACCGCTGGTGCGTTCCCATGGAACGCGAAGTGCCGCACGCGACAGGCCAGCGCAGGTGAGTGACACTCTTCGTTTTCGTGAGAGCCTCGCGTAGCCTGCGCGGGGCTCTTTTCGTGGGCCGCGGCGCAGCGGTCTGGGCGCGTAACGAATGAAAGGAGTGCCATGGCGAGGCCGGAAAAGGTCGCAGCCGTTGCTGAGCTGGAGGACAAATTCCGCCAGTCCAACGCTGCGATCGTCACCGAATACCGCGGGCTCACCGTCCCGCAGCTGCGCGAGCTGCGCGACGCGATCCGCAGCGAAGCCACATACGCCGTGGCGAAGAACACGCTTGCGTCGATCGCCGTCCGCGAGGTCGGAATCGAGGGGCTGGAAGCAGCGCTCCAGGGCCCCACGGCGATCGCCTTCGTCACCGGGGACCCGGTGGCGACGGCAAAGGCGATGCGTGGCTTTGCCAAGACCAACCCGAACCTTGTCGTCAAGGCCGGTGTCCTCGACGGACACGCGATCACGGCGGCTGAGGTCATCCATCTCGCGGACCTGGACACCCGCGAGGTCACGCTGGCGAAGATCGCCGGCGTCGTCAAGGCGTCGCTGTACAAGGCCGCCAACATGTTCACGCAGCCGGCCTCGAAGGCCGTCCGCACTATCGACGCCTTGCGCGCCAAGCAGGAAACCGCGGCCTGACCGGGCCGTTTCACACCACGTGGCCCGGTTCCGCGGGCACCTGAAGAGGAAGGAAACGCCACCATGGCGAAGCTGAGCATCGACGAACTGATCGACGCGTTCAAGGAAATGACTCTGATCGAGCTCTCGGACTTCGTGTCGAAGTTCGAGGAGGTCTTCGACGTCACGGCCGCCGCCCCGGTCGCCGTCGCCGCCGCGGCCGCCCCGGGCGCCGCCGCTGACGCGCCGGCTGAGGAAGAGCAGAGCGAGTTCGACGTCATCCTCGAGTCCTTCGGCGAGAAGAAGATCCAGGTCATCAAGGAGGTCCGTTCGCTGACCTCCCTCGGTCTGGGCGAGGCCAAGGCGCTCGTCGAGGCCGCCCCGAAGGCCGTCCTCGAGAAGGTCAACAAGGAGACGGCTGACAAGGCCAAGGAGCAGCTCGAGGGCGCTGGCGCGACCGTCACCCTGAAGTGATCTCCATGGGGCGAAACAAGCCCCACACCCGTTAGGCATCGCCCTGCGGTCGGTTCGTTTAGGCGGCCGGCGAAGGGCTGAACGGCCGGTGGGTCCGCACCCGAGTGGTGTCGGTCCACCGGCCGTTGCCATCTCAGGGCTCCGCGTTGGACAGATCGGGTTCGAACCGGTAATGTTGGACTTTGCGCGCCGTGATGTCCAATGAGCTCAATCCTGCCTGCGGGCTGCGTCGCGCTAGCGCTGCATTTCGTTCTCCAGGGAAGGACACCCCTTGGCTGCCTCGCGCATCCCACGTGCAACAGTTGACGCCAACGCCCCACTGACCGGACACGGTCGTATATCCTTCGCCAAGATTCATTCCCCGCTAGCCATTCCCCACCTGCTGGGTCTCCAGCTGGACAGCTTTGACTGGCTGATCGGGCATGAACGTTGGCGTACTCGGTTGGAGGAGTCCAGGGCCAACGGCACGGGTGGCGTCCCGGAGGTGTCGGGGCTCGAGGAGGTCTTCGACGAGATCTCTCCGATCGAGGACTTCGGCGGCACCATGTCGCTGTCCTTCAAGGACCATCGCTTCGAGCCGCCCAAGTACACGGCTGAGGAGTGCAAGGAGAAGGACTTCACCTACTCGGCACCACTGTTCGTGACGGCGGAGTTCGTCAACTACACCACTGGTGAGATCAAGTCTCAGACGGTGTTCATGGGTGACTTCCCGCTCATGACGGAGCGCGCCACGTTCATCATCAACGGCACGGAACGTGTCGTGATCTCCCAG
>JAISIU010000302.1 GCA_031261885.1 Bifidobacteriaceae bacterium | reverse complement strand
GCTCACCGACGCGCTCGCCCAGGCCCGGGTCCCGGTGTTCGCACTGTCCACCTACCTGACCGACTACCTCCTGGTCCCGGCGGACCGCCTAGACGAGGCCCGCGCCGTCCTCGCGGCGGTTGCCGACATCCGCGTCGCCTGACGACATCCGCGTCGCCTGACGGCACCCGCGCGTCAAGCGACCAACAGCTGAGCAGCGCGCTGGTGGGAAACTCCCAGGACCTGGCCGATCTCACGCATCGTCAGGCCGTCGTTGGCAAGTTTTCGCGCGGCCATGCGCGTTTCAAGCGCTGACTCGTGCCGCGCGGTATCCGCCTCTTTCCGCAGCTCACGCGCCCGGTCAAGGTGCCGTTGGGCCTCCGCCGGGATGCGCGGAATCACGGCGATCTCCACGTCCGCTTCCGGCACACCGGCCACGAATGCGATGGCCTCCTTGATCTCATCCGCCTGGTTCAGGCGACGCACCTGCGAGATTGCGCCCGGCACTTCCCGGCACTGCAATGCCCACCAACGCCCCGAGCGCTCCGCGGTCACCGTGTACGTCGTCATGATCGCCACCAGCCCTTCCCAAAGCCTTCAACCGACGCGAACTGGTCGAAGAACCGGCCCGCCGAGACCTCATCGATCTCCGTGTGCCGTTTCAGCGTGGAGCGCACGCCTCCGATCGTGACGCCGGTGTGGTTCGTCAGCTCCGTCGTCTCGAAACCCACCCCGGCACGTTTGGCCTGGTCCTTGAGCTTCTTAAGGATGGCGGCGCGTTTCATACCAGTTTAGCCTAGTCCACCCTTGCCGCTTTTGGCAAGTGCTCACTAGACGCGCGTCAGTTCGTTCCAAGTGCCTCCGCTCAACCACCGGCCACCATTTGGCAACCCGCCGCCGGAGTAAGGTTGGGCGCGTTCTGACGCCTATTGGGGAGGGAACCCTTGAGGATTCGCACCGGTCACCGCGCGTAAGCCGCCACCGGACCGCTGCCGCCGATGGCGGCACACCGGTTGGCCTTCCACCCAACCGAAAGCGAATCCTCCCATGTCACATCCCGATCCTTCCTCTCGCACCAACGCGCCCGCCCGCGTGCCGGAATCAGCCGTCACGCTCGACCGCGTCACCTTCGCCTGGCCCGACGGCACCCCCGTGTTCAGCGGCCTGACCTGCTCGTTCACGAGCCTGCGCCACACCGGCCTGGTCGGCGACAACGGCAGCGGCAAGTCGACGCTGCTGCGCCTCATCGCCGGCCGCCTGGCCCCCGCCTCGGGCACCGTCACGGCCACGGGCGCCGTCGCCGCGCTCCCCCAAAGGCTCACGCTCGCCACGGACCAGACCGTGGCCGGCCTGCTCGGGGTCGCGGCCATACTCCGCGCGCTCAGGGCCGTCGAGGCCGGCTCCACGGACCCGGCGGACTTCGACACGATCGGCTCCGACTGGGACATCGAGGCCCGCGCCACCGCCCAGCTGGCCGCGCTCGGCCTGGACCACGTGGGCCTGGACCGGCGCGTCGGCGAGCTCTCGGGCGGTGAGGCCGTCCTCATCGCGACGGCCGGGCTGAGGCTTCGCGCCGCCCCGATCACGCTGCTCGACGAGCCCACCAACAACCTCGACCACGACTGCCGCACGCGCCTCGGCGAACTGGTCCAAACCTGGCCCGGCACGCTGATCGTCTGCTCCCACGACCTGGCACTGCTGGAACTCATGGACATGACGGCCGAGCTCTACGACGGCCGCCTCACCACCGTGGCCGGCCCCTACTCGGCCTTCGCGGCCCACCGGGACGCCGAACAGGCCGCCGCCCGGAGCGCCGCGACCGAGGCCGCCAAGCGGCTGCGCGCCGCCCGCCGCGAACGCGACGCCGCCCAACAGCAGCTGGCCCACCGCGCCCAACAGGCCAAGAAGAACCGCGCGAACGCCCGCGCCCCGAAGATCGTGATGAACATGTGGGGCAACGCCGCCGAGGTGGCCGCCGGCAAACTCCGCGGCCGCCACGCGGCCCAGGTGGACACCGCCCGGACCGCCCTCCAAGAGGCCCGCGACCGCGTCCGCCCGGACGCCGCCGTCCACCTCGACCTGCCGGATCCGGACGTGCCGCCGGGCCGCCGCCTCGCCGCCTTCCGGTGCGCCGGCCGCACGTGGACCGTGGCCGGCCCCGAGCGCGTCGCGATCACCGGACCGAACGGCGCCGGCAAAACGACCCTGCTGGAAACCCTCGTCGGCGTGCCGGGCGCGGCCGCGCGGCTCGCGGCCCTCGCTCAAACCTGGGACGCCGGGGACGATGCCGAAGCCGAACCGCCCAGCGTCAGCCGCCCCTCCGACATCGGGCACCCGGGAAAAGCCGGGCACGACGCCGAAACCCGGCTTCTCGGGGAAAACCCGGCGGCCGGCATCGGGCACGGTTCCGTCCCGCTGTCCGCGCGGCTGCTGACCGAGCGGTGGGCCTACCTTGAGCAACGGCTCGACGGACTCGACGAGCAGGCCACGGCCCTCGACCAGGTACGGGCCGCCGCGCCCGGTCTCACGCCCGGCGACGTCCGCTCCCGGCTGGCTCGGCTCGGGCTCCGGGGGGACGCCGCCGCCCTGCCCGTCGGCCGGCTGTCCGGCGGGGAGCGGTTCCGGGTGGCGCTGGCCCGGCTCGTGCTGGCCGCGCCGCCGCCGCAGGTCCTGATCCTCGACGAGCCGACCAACAACCTCGACCTTGCCACGGCCGCCCAGCTCGTGGCCGTGCTGCGCGACTACCGGGGCGCCGTCATCGCCGTCTCCCACGACGACGCGTTCCTGGCCGGCCTGGCCCCCGCGCTGACGCTGCGGCTCGACCGCGCCGGGCTGCGCGAGGCGGCGGCGCGGTGACCGGGCCGGGCGCGAGTAGCGTTTAGGCCGTGACCGCACCCATCGGCGGCGCGATGCCGCGCCGCGCCCGCGTCCGCCACGATCGCCTCACGCTCACCTGCTACTCCGTGGGTTGCTGCTGGGGCTTCCTCATGTACGGCTATTCGGCGACGATGCCGCAGCTCACCAAGTCGCTGCACGTCAGCAAGGCGGTCGCCGGGCTGCACGGCACGATGTTCGCGCTCGGCCTCCTGATCGCGGCCCTCGCGATCGCGCCCGTCGTGGCCCGCACGGGCCGGCGCCGCGCCATGATCCTCGGCCTGGGGCTGGGCGCGGTCGGGACGCTCGCGATGGCGCTCGGCCCCACGGTCTGGATCACGGTGCCGGGCGCGCTGTTGGGCAGCATCGGCACGCAGGCGTCGATGGCCGCGGCCATGACCGTCCTCTCGGTGCACCAGGGCCCGGCGGCCGGCGCCTCGACGGCCGAGCTCACGATGATCGGCTCGGTCCTCTCCGGCTGCGCGCCCGCGTTGGCGGCCCTCGCGGCCGCGCTCGGCTACGGCTGGCGGCCCGTCATCGCGCTTGGCGCGCTCATCGACGTGGCCGTCGCGCTCGCCCTGTGGCGCCTGCCGGACAGCCCGGAG
>JAISIU010000301.1 GCA_031261885.1 Bifidobacteriaceae bacterium | reverse complement strand
GACCGCGCCGAGGATCTGTCCCCCGAAGCCGCCACCCGCCGCCTCGTGTGGCGCTATCTCGGGGCGCACGGCCCGGCCTCCGAACGCGACCTCGCCTGGTGGTGCCACCTGCCGTTGTCGCAACTGCGGCCCGCGCTCCGCTCCTTCCGCGACGGCCTGAGGGCCTACGCGTATCGCGGCGAGACGCTGTGGGCCCGCGCCGACACGGTCCGGGACGCCGCCCCACCGGCCGAACGCATCATGCTGCTGCCCGGCTTCGACGAGCTGCTGCTCGGCTACCAGGACCGGTCCGCGACCCTGGCCCCGGCCCACGCCGTCCACGTCACACCGCACAACAACGGGATCTTCCGCCGCACCGTCACGCGCGACGGCCGCGTCATCGCACTGTGGAACGCCCGCCCAGGCGCCGGCGGCGTGACGGTCGAGGTGACGGGCCTGAGCCGCGACCTCGCCGAGCGCGACCTTCCCGGGCTGCGCCGCGCCGCGACCCGCTACGCCCGCTACCTCGGCCTGCCCAAAGCCCGGGTCCAGCTCCGCGCGCCACTGCCCTGACCCCCAGGAAAACTTCCCGGCCCGATCGGTCACATCCGGGGCCCAAATGCGACCATCCGGGCCGTCAAGTTCGGGAGAGTCAGCGCCCGGTCCAGGCCGCGAGCCGGCGAGTGGGGCCGGCCGTGGCCGGCACCTCCACGACGGGCCCGAACGGACCGCCCGCCGGACGGTCCTTCGGCAGGGCCTTCATCGAGAACGCGAGCGTGGCCTCGGCCGGACCGGCCGGACCCTCCTCGCCCTGGCCCGTGGCGTGCGCCAGATCCCACCCGTGCACGAGCGCCTCCTGCGAGCACAGGAGCAGCGCGTCCGCGCCCGTCATGGTCGCGCCCGTCGGCATGGCCCGCCCCGCCCGGAGCAGGGCGCCATCGGCCCACTGCTGTTTGACGGCGGCCACGTCCGAGCCGTACCTGGCCGCGTACTCGTAGACCGTGCCCGGTTGCATGGCCGGCTGCGCCAGCGGCGTGGCCGGGTACAGCTTCTCCGCGACGTGCAGCATGTGGTCGAGCAGTTGGCGCACGTCCCAGCCCGCGTTCGGCGTCGGCGCCGTCAGCTGGGAGTCCTTGGTGCCCTTGACCAGCGCGACCGTCCAGTCGAGGATCTCGAAGAAGTCCGGCCTCGTGTCCTTGATTCCCGCCGTCTCAGCCATGAGCTGCCCGTCCTTTCGCGCGGCCGGCGGGCGCGCCCAGGCGCCGGCCCGCCGTCATCCGTGTGGTTGTTGAAGTGGTTGCCGCAGCCAATCTAGCCTTTTCGCACCACCGACGATGCCGAGCCTCCCTTGGGAGGAAAGGGACGCCATCGGGCACGGCCACCACGCACGATGCCGGGCGGCCCACCGACGGAAGGGCCGGCAGCGGGCTCCGAGCGGGCCCGGGCGCCGCCGGCCTCACACCCGGCGGGCCGTGAGCAGAACCGTCGTGACGTCCAGCGTGAAGCTCCCGCCGGCATCGTCGACCACACGGCCGAGCCCGTCGAGGACAGCCGCCTGGGCCGCCGGCGCCATGCGCGAATGCCCGCCCGTGGTGGGCACGAAGGCGAGCCATTCGGCCGTGGTGTACGGAATGGTCCACGACGTGTCGGCCCGGACCATGGAACCGAACCGGCCGGCCGCCGCCAGGCCACCCGTGACGAGGGCGGCGATGTGGTCGTAGCCGGCGAGCGGGTCGCCGTCGTACGGCGTGAACGGCAGACCCGTGTCGATGCTCTTGTAAACGGCCGCGAAGCGCGCCGCGAGCGGGGCCGGCGGTTGGTACACGTTCCACCACAGGGCCAGGAGCCCGCCGGGGACCAGGGCGCGGGCCGCGGCGGCCGCGCCGCCGGCCGGATCGATCCAATGCCAGGTTTGGGCCGCCGTCACGGCGTCGAACCGGCGGCCGGCCGGGTCCCAGTCCTCGAACCGGGCCACGTCCACCGGAAAGCCTTTGGCGCGGGCCAGCTCCGCCATGCGCGCGTCGACCTCGACGCCGCTGACCCGGGCGCCCGCGGCCCTGAGCTGCACGGCCGCGATACCCGTGCCGATGCCGACATCGAGAACGGCGGGGCCCGGGGCCTGGGCCACGACGGCCTGGATCATGCGGGGCGGATAGCCTGGGCGGGCCTTGTCATAGGCCGCGGCGTTCTCGCCGAACGACCGCGCCACGGCGCGCGCCTCGAACGACTCCACCGGCTCTGGTTGTGCCATGGGAACCACCGTAGCGGTCCAGTGCGGGCGGCGCGGCGGCCGATGACGGACGCTCCCTCGGCGACGAAGGGCACGTCATCGGGCACGGCCGCCACGCACGATGCCGGACGGCCCTTGGGAGGCAAGGTTCGGCATCGGGCGCTTCCCGGGGTTCAGAGGCCGAGGTCGCGGCGCAAACGGGCGACGTGCCCGGCCGCGCGGACGGAGTACTGGGCGGACTCGATGGCGCCGTCGGCCGCGATGACGAACGTCGAGCGGATCGTGCCCGTGACCGTGCGGCCGTACTGTTTCTTCTCGCCCCAGGCCCCGAGAGCCGTCATCGCGACGTGCTCCGGGTCGCTGAGCAGCGGAAACGTGAGGCCCTGGGCCTGGGCGAACCGGCCCAGCTTGGCGGGCCCATCCGGGGACAGGCCGACCACCGCCAGGCCCGCGGCCGCGAAATCCGGCAGGGCGGCCTGGAAGTCATGGGCCTCGACCGTGCAGCCGGGGGTGCCGGCCGCGGGGTAGACGTACAGGATGAGGCGGCCGCCGCGCTGGGCGGACAGTGTCCACGGCACGGGCGCCTCGGCCCCACCAGGGCCGATGACGGCCGGAAGCGTGAAGTCGGGGGCCGTGTCGCCGGGGTTCAGTCTGGTCGTCATGGGGTCTCCTTGGACGAGGTTTCTTGGGCTGCTGCGGGCGCACTGACGCCTCCACTAGCGTAAGGGCATGGCAATCAGCGTTGGAATGGTGACGTTCGACACCCTGCACCCCCGCGAACTAGCCGCCTGGTGGGCCGCCCAAACCGGCGGACACCTCATGTGCGAGCCCAATGACGAGTTCGTGTGGATCTCGCCCGGACCAGACGGCGGGCCCTCGCTCGGATTCCAGGGCGTGCCGGACCCGACGCCCGGCAAGAATAAACTGCACCTCGACACGGGGCCGGGCGGCGGCGACGCGGCGGCCGAGGAGGCCCGGCTGATCGCGGCGGGGGCCACGTTCGTGGCTCATCACGACGAACACCCCGGCATCGAGTTCACGGTCCTGGCCGACCCGGACGGCAACCAGTTCTGCCTGTCCTACAGCCACTGAGCCCGGCCCGGGCGGCTTT
>JAISIU010000281.1 GCA_031261885.1 Bifidobacteriaceae bacterium | reverse complement strand
TCAGCTGGCTCAGGGACGAGATCCAGGTCCCGATCGTGGCCGGCGGCCTCATCACCGAGGTGGCGGACATCAAGGAGGCGCTGGACGCCGGCGCCTCGGGCGTCGCGACGTCGCGCCACACGTTGTGGGAACAGTTCTAGGGGCGGCTTCGGTTGATCCGGGAGCGGCCGATGTCGGCCCTTCCGTTAGGCCAGCAAACGTCCGATGCTGGGTGGTCGCCGCAGTGGAGTGGGTCGCCGCATGGTTCGGTGCGCCTGCGGCTGTGCTGCGTGCCGCGCAAATTTACGAAATTTACGAAATTTACAGTAATTTACGGTGCCGGCGACGGCGCTCGCGGATGTTTCCCCGACGGATCGGGCCTACGTCTCGGCCATGGCTCAGGACGAGGGTCCCAGCCGGACCAGCGAGATCGCGGACCGGCTGGGCTTTACCGCCGCCCGCGCCGGCCAGCACCGAGCCTGGGCATCCCTAGCAGCGCCTTGGGCACGTGGAGTGTCTGCCGCCTCCGTCACACACCCGGGGAACAGCTGGGTCAGCTCCGCGATGGTGCGTTGCACCAGGTCCGGTGTCTCATGCGGCAGCTCGTCGATGGTCCCCCTCCTCATCAGTCCGCGGGGACAGCAACGACGCGGCCACCGTGGCAGTGTCCGCGTGGCTGGTGAGGTCGTCGCGGCGGCGGGAGAGGCGGGCCTGGTTGGCCGCTGGATCGCGGCGCATGTCGAGGACCGCGAGTACTAACGTTGTGGCCTTTGCCTCGCTGTACGCGACCGCGTACGGAAACGGGGGGAGCGTGAAATGCCGGAAGTAGTCGAACAGAGGGTGGCCAGCGCGTGGGTGGCGGCGCACGAACCCCATCTTCTTGCGGAAAACCGTGGCGAACTTGCGTCCGTAGCCTCGGCGGGCCGCCTCGTAGTAGCGGGCGGCGCGTTCGACGTCAGTCTTGATGTGGGGATGGAAGATTACCTGGTTCTTCATCCCCATTTCCTCTTCAGCCAGGCCTTCATCTCATCCCAGGGGATGCCGATCTCGGGATGCTCGCGCAGTTCGGCGTCGCGGCGCCGAATCTCGGCCATGGCTTCGGGGGTCAGTGCGGGACACGCCTGGTGCGGCACCAGGCTGGCCTGCCACGGCGTGTTGGGTGCGCCTGCGGTGTCAATGGTGCCGATCGCTTCGAGCGGCGTGTCGCTGATCATGCATCCAGCATAACGGGAGCTGCTTCCACCGGAGACGTTAACGGTCGGCGCGGCGAGCTGGTGCGACGATGCCGTAGCGTTGCCGGATCTGCGCGGCGGCGGTTCGAGCGGAGGCGGTGCCGACAACGTACCGGTCGGCGATCCGCCGCGAGTCCTCGGAGACTTCGAGGCGCTCGAGCGGCTCATTCGCGACCGCCTGGTCGACGTGCCACTGCCGGTCAGCTGTGACCGAGCGGGTCCGCTGGGCCGTCATCGAGCACCTCCTCACGGGATTGAACCTGCCTACAAGTTTAGTGGCGTGCCACCCAATGTGCCCGTACCGGACGAAGAGAGAGGCCCGGAGACAGTTGAAGGCCCGGATGACCGAGAGCAACTCGCCCCAGTATTGGTTCCCGATCCGCTGTCCTGCCAATTCGCCACTGAACAGGCAGTTTGACGAACCATAGGCAACTATGGGTAACTATGGTCCGTAAAGGGTTTGCTACCACGTCTGCTACCAAGGAGGCGCCCCATGAGCCAGCGAGACTGGGGCAACGGCGGCTACTACCAGGTCGGAACCAGCAACACCTGGGTCGCCTGGCTGAGCTTCCCCACCCCCGACGGGGGCCACAAACGCCGCGTCAAGAAAATCACCGAACCCAACAAGAAACGCGCCAAAATCCGCTGCGAGACCGAGCTCAAACACCTCCAACGGCTCCGCGACGAAGGCATCCAGCCCGCTTCGGGCGACTGGACCGTCGAAACCTGGATCAGGCACTGGATCGACACGATCGTCAAAACCACCCGATCCCCCGGCACAGTCGACACCTACACCCAACGCCTGGGCGCCCGGATCGCACCCGCCCTCGGCCGGATCCGGCTAGCCGAACTGACCGCCGAGGACATCGACCGGTGGATCACCCAAATGGTCCAAGACGGACTCGCCTCCTCCACCATCAAGTCCCATCTCACCGTCCTGCGCGGAGCGCTCGACGTCGCCGCCAAACGCGGACACGTCGAGGCCAGGATCATCCAAGGCATCGCCGCCCCCCGCCAAGCCCGCGGCACCATCCGCAAACTACCCCTCACGCTTGAGCAGGCCGACGCCGTCCTCGACTACGCCTGGGACGCCCATCCGGCGCTCGCGGTCGCCTGGACGCTGGGACTGTGGGCCGGTTTCAGGGAAGGGGAGATTGCCGGACTCCGTTGGACCGACGTCACCCCTCCCACCGTCAAGATCCGGGGCCAGATCCGCCGCTACACCTGGGAGCACGGATGCGGCGAGTTCACCAACGGCCGTTGGCCCTGCTGCCGCCGCCGGGGAGCCTCCTGTCCCCGCAGGTACCGGTTCCTGCCGCCCGACTACGATGCCGTCCACATCAGGGGCGGACTGTGGTGGGCGCCGACCAAAACGGTCAACTCCAACCGGGACCTGCCGATGAGCGTGAAAGTCCAGGAGGCGCTGGTCCGCTGGTGGCCGATCCAGAGGCAACTGTGGGACGACCCCACATGGGTCGTGACCGACCCGAAGGGCCAGTGCGCGATCCCAGCCAAACTCAACGACTGGTGGAAGAAAGACCTGGCGGCCGTCGGCATCGACCCGGCCCGCCGCTCCCTGCACGCCGCCCGCGGCTCGTTCGCCACGTTCCTGCTCGAAGCGGGCGTCGACCAGCCCACCCAGGTCGGCCTCATGGGGCACTCGAAATATCAGACGACCGAGCTGTACATCACAGTGAGGGACGAGCACATGGCCGAAGCGATGTCGAAGGTCGACCAGTTGGCCAAGCCGCCGGCCCAGATCGGCCCACCAACCACTCCCTGACCCAAACCAGCCGGTCAAGCACATATTTTGGGCGAATCCTTGACTTTAGGGGGGGGGGGGAGGATTTTGCTGTTCCAAACCTTCGCCCCCGGAAGGATTCGCCTACCATGCCCCGCGCATCGAAGCGACTTGGAAAGGCCATCAGAAAGATGGCCGTGGCCGACATCGAACGGTTCGCCAGCGCCCTCGGGGAGACGCCCCACGAGCTCGAACTAACCCTGGAACGTCTCACATGCCTATCCCTGAACCCGATCCTAGAACCCCCGTTCCGTCCCGCCGCGACGCCACCGCCAAAGAACTAGCCGAAGAAGTCGGCCTGGTGCCCGGCTCCGTGAGCCGAATCCTAAGCCGGAAACACCTCGCCTATTGGTTCGATCCAGCCGACCGGGGGATGCCGACGCGCCATTACGAAAGGGCCGCCGCGCTGCGACTTGTCGGACGCGAGGACCTCATATGAGCCCTGAGACGGGCCGCAAGGACGCCCCCCCCCAAGCGAGCGGCCGTGGGCGGCTGGTGTTGAGATGAAACGGCCGTTGTTGCTTCCAGGCGCCGCCTCGGACAGGGTCCTGCTGTTCTCGTGCCTCCATGCCGCGGTCGTGGGATCGGCCCATCAGTGGTTGCAATCCAGGTTCGCCATGTTGCATCAGCGACCCGCGGCCGACGTCATCGAACTCCTGGCGACCGTCGCCGGATCGGCCGTCGGCAAAGACTCGATCAGAGGCGTTCTCGTCCAGCCGGCCGCAGGCGCGCCGCCGGAAGCCCAACGAGCCTGCGACATCGTCAATCCGTTGCTGACCGGTCACCTCGAAGCGGCCGCCAAGCGTTGCCGCCAAAGGACGGTCGAATGGTCCGACGCCAACTGGGAGCTCGCGCACCAGCTCGCCGACCTCGCGGCCGCGGGAGCCGGCCGGCCGGTTCGATCCGAATGGCGGATCAGGGACCGGTACGGACATCTGACCACGATCGGACCGGTGAGCACGCCGTGAACGTTTTCCAGGACGACCTGAACCGCGCCCACGAGTGCATCGACAGTTTCGGGCCCCTGGCCTTCCAGATCGGCCAGCACGCAGTAAGTGGCACCCTCGGGAGCTGGTACCAGGCCAACGGCCCC
>JAISIU010000271.1 GCA_031261885.1 Bifidobacteriaceae bacterium | reverse complement strand
GCCAGCTTGGTCTTCCCGCTGCCACCGACCCCACCGATGATCGCGACCTTCACGGGATTCTCCGGATCGGGCGCCGCCCAGGCCACGAGCTCGGCCAGCAGGTCATCGCGCCCCACCAGCGGAACCGGCGCTTTCCGACCTGACACGAGCTCAGCGGGTGAGAACCGATCCTTCGCCTGGTATACCTCCGGCAAAACCAACCGAATCGGCTGCCCGTGGACCACATAAGTCGTCGGCCCATTGTGCACATAACCGACGTAGGAACCAGGCTCAACCGTGGCCTGATAGGTGCTACCACCTGCGTCTTTCTCGCTGGGAACCGCAGAAGCGCTCTCCACCGCCATCACACTGCCGAACCGGGATTGACAGTCGTTGGACCGTTGCGAAGTTGGCCAATCCAGCCCTCGTTATGCACCTCGTACGTATCCCTTGACGCTGTGGCACCCGACGCCGCCGCGACCGAATCAGGTCCGGCCGCAGTTGCGTCGCCACTGTTGCTGTTCACCTGGTTGATCGTCACTTGCAGGTTCTCCCACGCCTCACGCAGCGCGCGGTTCTCGCCCTGCTTGCGGTCATCCGCCACCGTGTCGATCTGATGGGCCAGCTCAGCCTTGGCCGTCTCGTCCTCCGGGCGCTGTTCGAGAGCTTCGATCAGGGCAAGCGCGCGTTGCGCCGCCTCGTCCGCGGGATGCTCCTCGGCAGCGTCGACCGACTCGCGGCCGCCGAAGCCGAGCCAGCCTTTCAACTTGCGCAGCGCGGCCGAACCAGCGGCTTCGATGCCGGCGGCCGAGTCCTTGCCGAGCTGCTGGCCGAGGGACGTGTGATAGGCGACAAGAGTGGTGGCGATCAGCGTGCCCAGCGTGATGATCATGGCTGCTCGCACGGGTGGGGTTGGGGGCACATCGGGGGCTCGATTCAGGTATGGGGTTGACAGTGGGGGCGGCCACCGCCAACCGGAGAGCGCCAACCGGACCTGAGCCGTCACACACCGATGGAACAGCAACCACAAAACACCTAACCACCAGCACCAATACCATCGCAAGAGCCCAATGTCCCCGAGACGCGTGCCGGGATAAGACCAGCGCCACTCCCAACTAGAAACCGGGTCCGGGCGGGCAGCACCGGCGGGCCAGTACGCTGGCCGGGTGAGCCAGGCGCATTACTTCTCTCAGGACGTGCCACCCCTCGAGCCCTCGGAGCTCCGGCCCGTCGATTTCCGGGTCCTCGGCCACGCCGGCGTCCAGCTGGTCGGGGCCGCCGGCGTGTTCTCGCACGGCAAGCTCGATCTCGGCACGAAGGTGTTGCTGCGCACGCTGGCCCGCCTCGGCCCCTCGTACGGCCTGCCGGCCGAGCCCGGCGCGCTCCTCCTGGACCTCGGTTGTGGCTGGGGTCCGCTCGCGCTCACGATGGCGGCCCTCCGGCCCACCGCCCGCGTGGTGGCCGTCGACACGAACCCGCGCGCCCTCGCGCTGACCAAGCTGAACGCCGCGAACCTCGGACTGGACAACGTCGAAGTGGCGGCCCCCGCCGACGCGACCGCGCTGACCGGCATCGTGCGCCTGTGGAGCAACCCGCCGATCCGGATCGGCAAGGCCGCCCTCCACGAACTGCTCACCACCTGGCTGGACCGCCTCGCGCCCGGCGGCGCAGCGGAACTCGTGGTGGGCCGCAACCTCGGCGCCGACCCGCTCGCCCAGTGGCTCGGATCCCCGGGAGGCGGCGCCCGCGGCGTCACGAGGCGCGGTTCGGCCAAGGGCTACCGCGTCCTGTCAGTCACCCCGAGCTAGCCCCCAACATCCCCGGGCGTGGAGGCTGATGGCTGATTTCGGGGCCCAAAAGTGCCATGAGCCTCCACGCCCACAGCACCCCGCAGCACCCCGGGCGTCAGGCCGCGGCGGGCGACAGCCTCGCCTTGTAGACCAGCTCGGCCGGGCCGATCAGCTCGGCCGTGCCGTCCTCGTCGTGCATCCGGACGCGGAGCGTGCCGCCGGGCACCTCGACCCGCCATGTCCTGGGCGACCCGGGCCTCACCGCATGGGCCGCGGCCACCGACGCGACCACGCCCGTGCCGCAGGACTTCGTCTCACCGACGCCGCGCTCGAACACGCGCAAGCGCATCCGGCCCTCACCCGTGCGCGGGTCGAACGGTTGGACGCAGGCGAACTCGATGTTCGCACCGCCGTCCGGCTCGGGCCTGACCACAGGCGGCACGGCCAGGAACAGGTGTTTGAGCTCCAGGGCGGAGACCTCGACGACGACGTGCGGGTTCGGCACCGTGATGAACGTGCCGACGTGGGGCCGGTCCATGCCCGGGACCTGGACGATCGGCTGGGCGTCGATGTCCAGCGCCGGCTTGGCCCAGCGGCCCATCTGGACCGCGAACTGGTCGCCCTCGCGCCGCACCTGCCGCACTCCCCCGCGCGTCGCGATCTCCACGGTGCCGCCGTCGGGCAGGTCGAGCTGGCCCTCGGCGATCAAGTAGGCCACGAGCACGCGGATGCCGTTGCCGCACATTTCGGCCAGGCTGCCGTCCTGGTTGCGGTAGTCCATGAACCAGCGGCCGGCCTGCTGGCCGGCCCGGATCGCACCGTCGCCGCCGAGCCCGGCGCGGCGGTCGCACAGCCAGGCGGCCAGGTCCTCGGTCAGCTCCAGCCGGCCGTCGGGGTCGAGGTAGAGCACGAAGTCGTTCTCCGTGCCGTGGCCCTTCGTGAAGACGACGCCGTCCAGCGGGCTGGGCGGGCCGGAGGGGTGGTCTTCTGGGCTGTTCACGGTGTCAAGCCTATCTGCGGGTGGCGCGATCCTTCGTTCTCGCCGGGGGCCGGGCGCGCGGCCGGACAGGCAACGGGCCGGGGGGCGGGCGGTTCGAACGATTCAGTTGAGGGGTCCCCGGGTGCCCGGGGCAGCCGCGGCGGCCTTGGCCGGCCGACCCGCGACGCTCATAACGGTACGCCCTGGGCGCGCAGTACGCCCACCGCCGCGTCGAGCGCGCCGCGGCCGCCGTCGATCCAAGCGATCCGGGGGTCGCGGCGGAACCATTTGCGTTGCCGTCTGGCCAGTTGCCGGGTGGCGAGCGCGATCTGGTCGGTCGCCTCGGTTTCGGAGATGCGGCCGTCGATGACGGCGAGCGCCTGCGCGTAGCCGATCGCCCGGGAGGCGGTCCGGCCCTGGCGCAGGCCGAGCCGTTCCAGCTCGTAGACCTCGCGGACCAGGCCGCGCGCGATCATGTCGGCGGCCCGCTGCCCGATGACGCGGTCCAACGCCTCCGGGTCGGCCGAGACGCCGATCTGCCTGGTGGGCCGCCAGTAGTCGAAGCTCGGCAGCGAGGCGGAGAACGGGCGGCCGGTCAGGTCGATGACCTCGAGGGCCCGGACCAGGCGGCGCGTGTTGCCGGAGGAGATGCGGTCCGCGGCGACGGGGTCGCGCACCCTGAGTTCGGCGTGGAGGGCGCCGGGGCCGCGTTCGGAGGCGAGGTGGGCCCAGTGGGCGCGGACGGCCGGGTCGGTGCCCGGGAAGTCGATCTTGTCGATCGCGGCCCTGACGTACAGCCCGGA
>JAISIU010000107.1 GCA_031261885.1 Bifidobacteriaceae bacterium | reverse complement strand
GTGATGTCCGCGCCGCCGGTGGCCTGGAAGCTCTTCGGGGACAGGACGTCGAGGTCCGCGACCTCGCGGCCCACGAGCAGCGCCTGGAGCCCGCGCCGGACGGTCTCGACCTCGGGCAGTTCCGGCATGGGGCGCGCTCCTCATTACTGACGGGTCAGGACCGGCCCGATGCTACTCCGGCCCTCCCGCACGGCTGCGGTTGTCGAGCGGCTTGGCTGTTTCCCCGGGGCTTGTCGAGCCTTATGGCTGTCCCGGGACCATCGAGACGACCACGAGGCTCGACAAGCTCCACATGATGCGCGGGCCCAGACCCGGGCCGCTGCGATCTCCCGCCCGCCGCAGCGCGGCCGCTGCGACGGGGACACGTCTCGGCGTGAGAGACATGGGAGCGCCACCATAGGGCCTTCCGTCCTACACTTGGGTGTGCGAGCTGCTTAAGCTCGCACATGATCCCAAACCAAGATCAGCGAGGATCGCTATGACGAAAGTCCTGATGGGCGCCTGGCGGAGCCACCAATTTCCGCCGGATGGGATCGGCGCGCCCGGCATCCCCGCCCGTTCCAGATCCATGGATGTGATATGACCGCCAAGCAGGCCAAGCAGCCTAAATATCCCGGTATTCCCGATGTCATCAACGGCAACGGCGCTGTCGCGTACGTCATGAAACACGTGTGCGGCGGTGTCATCGGCTATCCGATCACCCCCTCGACCGAGATCTCGGAGAACTTCGAGGCGGCGCGCGCCGAGGGCCAGCTCAACGTGTGGGGCAAACACCCGTTCTTCGTCGAGGCGGAGGGTGAGCACTCGGCCCAGTCCGGCGCCCTCGGCGCGGCGCTGACGGGCGGGAACTTCATCTCGAACGCCTCGAGCTCGCAGGGCATCTTGTACGGCATGGAGTCGCATTACGTGACTGCCGGCAAGAAGATCGGCGGCTTCGTGCTGCAGGTCGCGGCCCGCGTGGTCTCGCGCCACTCGTTGAACGTGATGGCGGGCCACGACGACATCTACGCGCTGCTGCCGGCCGGCTACACGATCCTGTTCGGCTCCAACCCGCAGGAGGCCGCGGACCTCGCGGCCGTCGGCTACAAGACGTCGGCCCTGTCGCTGATCCCCGTGGCCAACACGATGGACGGCTTCGCCACGAGCCACGTCATGAGCGAGATGCGCATGCCGGAGCCGGAGCTGCTGAAGGAGTACCTCGGCGACCCGGCGGGCCGCATCCCGTGCCCCACGGTGGCGCAGGAGATCCTGTTCGGCGCCAAGGGCCGCGTCTTCCAGCTGAACCAGTGGATCAACCGCCACGAGCAGGACCTCCGCGCCGACGACGCGAAGGCGCTGCGCGCCCAGCTCGCGGCCCAGGCGGACCAGATCGAGGCGGACCAGGACGGCGCGCTCGTCGAACAGACCGAGGCGTGGATCCCGGACGACCTGAAGGCGCAGTGGCGCCGCCAGTGGCTCGGCGCCTACCAGAAGGGCACGCGCCAGCTCGTCCCGGCGCTCGTGGACCCGGACAACCCGGGCATGACGGGCCCGGTCCAGAACCAGCCCGACTTCCAGGCCGGCGCCGTGGACCACCGCACGCACTTCGCGGCGGCCGTCCCCGGCATCGTCCGCCAGGCGATGGCGGAGTACAGCGAGCTGACGGGCCGCGAGTACAAGCCCGTCATGGCGTACGGCACGGAGGACGCGGACTACGTCATGGTGGGCCTCGGCTCCATCACGGACGACGTCCGGGCCGTGATCCCCTACCTCAGGTCGCAGGGCATGAAGGTCGGGGTCGTCTCCGTCAAGCTGTTGCAGCCGTTCCCGGAGGCGGAGCTCATCGAGGCGCTGGCCGGCGCGAAGGCCGTGACGGTGCTGGAGCGTTCCGAGGACACGGCGCTGACCAGGCTCGTCACGTCCGCGCTCATGCACGCGCGCGCCAACCAGGACAACCCCGGCAACTTCCCGGGCATCCCGGCGCTCGCCAAGCTGCCGCACCTGACCACGGCGATCTTCGGCCTGGGCGGCCATGACGTCCAGCCGCGCGACCTCGTGGCGGCCTTCGAGAACATGACGAAGACCGAGCAGGCGCCGCTGATCTACATCGGCTCGCAGTTCTTCACGGACAATCCGGCCTCGGATTCGCTGAAGGCGTTGCAGGCCAGGCTGAAGGCGGCCTATCCGGAGACGGAGCTGATGGCGCTGAAGACGGCGGACAAGAACCCGCCGCTGCTGCCGCCGGACGCGCTGCGCATCCGGTTCCATTCAGTGGGCGGCTACGGCACGGTCGCCACGGGCAAGCTGCTGACCGACATCCTCTCGGGCGTCCTGTCGATGGACTCGAAGTCGAGCCCCAAGTACGGCTCCGAGAAGTCCGGCGCGGCCACGAACTACTACATCACGCTCTCCCCCGAGCCCGTGCTCCTCACGAACGCGGAGCTGGAGGACGTCGAGGTCGTCATCTCACCAGACCACATGGTGTTCCACCACACGAACCCGCTCAAGGGCCTCGTGGACGGCGGCACGTTCATCATGCAGTCCGATGCCGGTCCGGAGGCGGTTTGGGCGAGCCTGCCGGCCTACGCTCGGCGCACCATCCGCGACAAGAAGATCCACTTCTTCATCCTCGACGCGTTCGGGGTCGCCAAGAAGCACGCCCCGACGGCCAACCTGCAGACCCGCATGATGGGCGTCGCGTTCATCGGCGCGATCATCGGCAAGGTGGACCGCGTCGCGAAGAGCTCCACGGACCTCGAGGCGACGCTCGCGAAGGTCCGCAAGGAGGTCGTGAAGAAGTTCGGCCGCAAGGGCGACGCCGTGGTCGACTCGAACATGGCGGTGGTCCGGGACGGCATCGCGGCCACGGTCGAGGTGAATTACCAGGGGATGTCCGATGACGTCAAGGAGTTGGTGGACGCCCGTACCGTGAGCCTTTCGGCCGGCATGGTTCCGGCCGTGGCCGCTCCGCGCACGTCCGGGCTCTTCGACCCGGATTATTACGAGGACGTGGCGGCCCGGCCGTTCCGCGACGGCACGATCTCGAACGCTCCGGTGTTGCCGGGCGCGGGCCTGTTCGTCCCGGTCGGTTCCGGCCAGTTCAAGGACAAGGGCATCTTCCGCCGCGACGTGCCGGAGTTCGTGCCGGACGCCTGCACGGGCTGCCTCGAATGCACGCTGGTCTGCCCCGACGCGGCCATCCCGGGCACGGTCCACGAGCTCGTGGACGTGTTCCTCGGGGCCATCGCCCAGATCGACGCCCCGGAGGCGCAGGTCGAGGCCCTGAAGGCCGCGGCACCGACGTGGGCGGAGCGCACGCGCCAGGTGTTGCGCGAGGACTCGAAGCTCACGAGCGTCCCGGCGGCGGCCACGAAGGCGGCCGAATCGCTGGCCGACAACCGCGCGGTGCAGCGGAACGCTGAGGCCGTGGCCGCGGCGCTCGCGGCGTTCCCGGTGGCGCGCACGCGTCCGTTCTTCGACGCGGCCGAGAAGGCCACGCCGGGCACGGGCGGCCTGTTCAGCGCCGTGATCGACCCGTGGAAGTGCACGGGCTGCCTCCAGTGCGTCGAGGTCTGCGGCCCCGGCGCGCTCGTGGCGCACGAGCAGGACCCGGCCCGGCTACAGGACCTGGAGGACCGTTTCGCCCGCATGGAGGCCATGCCGAACACGGCGGCCCGGTTCACCGCCGGCGCCGTCGATGAGGGCGGGGATCCCAAGCGGGTCATGCTGGATCACGAGAACTACTACGCGATGACCGGCGGGCACGGCGCCTGCCGCGGTTGCGGCGAGGTCACGGGCACCCGGCTCGTGGAGGCCATCTCCAAGGCCGTCGGCGCCGAGAAGACCAAGGCGCACCTGAGGGAGCTGGACCAGCTGGTCCAGGACCTGCAGGCCAAGCTCGGCCAGGTGGACAAGAAGGACACGGCCCGCCGCGACCACATCCTCGACCTGCTGGCGGACCTCGACAAGCGCATCTACACGTACGAGGCCGGCCCCACGGGCAACGGCCCGGCGGCCTCCGTGATCGCGAACTCGACGGGTTGCTCGTCCGTGTACGCCTCGACGATGCCGTCCAGCCCGTTCATGGATCCGTGGGTCAACTCGCTGTTCCAGGACGCGCAGGCGCTGTCGGTCGGCATGTACGAGGGCATCGCCTCCAAGCTCGTCGACGAGGTCAAGACGCTTCGCGCCGCCCGGCTCGAGCTGGACGACGCCTGGACCGACGCCGCCGGCCAGGCCATGAACACGCTGACGTGGCGTGACTTCACGGACCGCGAGCGGGACCTCATGCCGTTCATGTTGACGGTGTCCGGCGACGGCGCGGCCTACGACATCGGCTTCGGCGCGCTGTCCCGCGTCATGGCCTCGGGCACGCCGCTCAAGGCGCTCGTGCTCGACACAGGCGGTTACTCCAACACGGGCGGCCAGACCTCGACGGCCTCGTTCCACGGCCAGGACGCGGACCTGTCCCGGTTCGGCAAGGCCCACGCCGGCAAGCGCGAACAGCGCAAGGAGCTCGGCGTGATCGCGGCCTTCCACCCGGCGGTGTTCTCCTGCGCCACCACGCCCGCGTTGCACGCGCACTTCCTCGAGACCACGCTGCAGATGCTCAGCTACGAGGACGGCACGGCCGTCATGGAGATGTACACGCCGTGCGGCACGGAGAACGGGTTCGCCGAGGACCTCTCGAACGCCCGCTCCAAGCTCGCCATCGAGGCGCGCGTCTCGCCGTTGTTCAGGCATGACCCGCGCCGCGGCGCGAGCCTGGTCGAGCGGTTCGACCTGGACGGCAATCCGGACGTCGACAAGCTGTGGACCACCCGCACGCTCGAGTACGTGGACCAGGACGGCACGGTGCAGCTCGTCGAGACGCCGATGACGCCGGCCGAGTTCGCGATCGAGGAGGGCCGGTTCGTCAAGCAGTTCAAGAAGCTGAAGGAGGACGCCGAGGGCCTGACCCCGATCGCCGACTACATCGAGCTGCCGGAGGCCGAACGCGCCGGGCTGACCCCGTACGTGCTGGCCGTCGACGGCAAGAAGCGCCTGTACAAGGCCTCCTGCTCGGCCGACATCGTCTCGTTCGTCGAGGACCGCAAGCACTTCTGGCAGACGCTCCAGTTCCTGGCCGGCGTGAACCAGGCCGCGCTCGACAAGCAGCACCGGGCCGAGGTCGCTCAGATCCAGGCCAAGTACGAGGCCGCCGAGGCCCAGCTTGACGCGAGCATGGACCAGATCGCCCAGACGATGGCGGAACTGGCCACGTCCCGTACGGAACCGGTCGCGGTCCCGGCGCTGAGCCTCGCTGGCGGCGCTCCGGCATCGGCCGCTCCCGCCCCGGCGTCTTCCGCTCCGGCCGCCGCTCCGGCATCGGCCGCGGACCGTCCGATCTTCCTGGACCCGGCCGACGAGCCGCGCTGCACGGACTGCGGCACCTGCTACCAGGAACTGCCCTCGCTGTTCGAGAAGCACACGATCATCGTGGACGGCAAGGCGCAGACCACCGGCCACCTGAAGGACGGCGCGCTGGACGGCCTCGAGCTGACGCCTGACCTGGCGGGCCGCATCGACCGCGTGAAGGCCACCTGCGATTCGGAGATCATCCAATGACTGAAGTACTGAATCCGGCGGCGCCGGGCGACCAGGTGCGGGCCTGGAGCCAGGCCCGCACCCAGCTGGGCGACACGCTGGCCGAGGTCGAGAACCTCGAGTCGACGCGCGCCGTCTCGGCCTTCCACCACGAGATGGACCTGTTGGAGCGCCGCCTCGTGGCGCAGCCCGAGGTCTTCCGCGACATGTTCATCTCCGACGGCGTCTTCGCGGCCGCCAAGGAGTTCCGCGAGCCGGAGCTGTCGAAGGAGTTCACGCTCCGCCTGTGGGACGCGCTGCTGCGCGGCGACGCCGCCTCGACGGTCCTCATGCGGTTCCTGTGGAACCTGCCGGTGGGCCGCAAGCGCCGCTTCATCATCGCGCTCGACAAATACCTGTCGGACCGCTACCCGATGTTCAAGGGCATGAGCGACTCGTGGCCGGCCTCGAACGGGATCGAGCCGTACATCCGGCCGCCGGAAGAGCGCTGCCAGGACTTCGACCTCGTGAACACCGGCTACCTCGGCTACATGTCGCTCGGCTACACGCTGCGCGAGGTGGAGCTGTTCGTGTGGCTTGAGGCGATCCGCGACAAGCAGTGCGCGGAGAAGCCGTGCGAGCTCGGCCAGATGCTCGGCGAGGGCCAGCCGCCGAAGGGCGGCTGCCCGGTCCAGATCCACATCCCAACGATGTTCGAGTACATCGGCGAGGGACGGTGGGACGAGGCCCTGTCGATGCTCGAGGCCTGCAACCCGCTGCCGGACGTGACGGGCCGTGTCTGCCCGCAGGAGCTCCAGTGCCAGGGCGTCTGCCTCCACAAGCGGCCGATGTCGATCGGCCAGCTCGAGTGGTTCCTGCCGCAGCGCGAGAAGCTCGTCCATCCGACCTCGGTCGAGGACCGTTACGGCGGCCGCGAGGACCCGTGGAAGGTCGCCGCCAAGCCGCCGGTCGCTATCGTCGGTTCCGGCC
>JAISIU010000093.1 GCA_031261885.1 Bifidobacteriaceae bacterium | reverse complement strand
GACCGGCACGAGGAGGGCCAGGAAACGCGACTTGTTGATCACGGTCTCCGTCTCGACGCGATCCGCGAGCGCGCGCCACGCCGCCTCCGGCGGGGCCGCCGGGCCGATGTCGCCCGGCGAGCCCGGCCGCGGGAGCGCGCGCCTGGACATGCCCCGAGGCTACCGCCGCGCCACGGGCCACGGGGCTCCGGCGGCTCCTGGCGGCCTCGCGCGTGCCGGGCTGCCGCGGACGGCTCGGGCCAAGTATCGTGGTGCACAGCCGCACACCGTCATCGGCCGGCGGCCCGCCCGAAGGGAAGGAAGAACCACGCCCACACTCCCGGTCCAGTCCACCAGCGGACGCCGCGTGTTGACCGTGCCGAACGGCATCAGCCTGATCCGCCTGTGCCTCGTGCCGGTGTTCGCCTGGTTGATTCTGTCCCACCATGACGTGTGGGCCTTCGCCACGCTGGTCGCCTCCGGCGTCAGTGACTGGCTCGACGGCTGGCTGGCCCGCAAGCTCCACCAGTACTCCGACCTGGGCCGCATCCTCGACCCGGCGGCGGACCGCTGCTTCATCATCGTCGCGATCGTCGGGCTGGCGTGGGTGGGCCGCGTGCCGTGGTGGGTGGTCGCGCTGTTGCTGCTGCGCGAGGCGACGATGGGCGTGGTGCTGCTCTACCTGAAGGCCCACGGCCAACCGACGCTCCAGGTCGTGTTCCTCGGCAAGGCCGCCACGCTCGCCCTCATGTACGCGTTCCCGATCCTGCTGCTCGACTCACTGCCGGGCGCGTGGGGCCGGGCCTTCTGGGCCGCGGGCTGGGCGTTCGCGATCTGGGGACTCGCGCTGTACTGGATCGCCTGCTTCCAATACATCGTCGGTGCCCGCCGTTCCCTCCGGTTCGCGGCGATCGAGGCGTCCCACGGCGACCAGGCCGCCCGGAGCGCGCAGTGACGCGGCCACCCGCGTCAAACACGCCCCCACCAGGGGGTTCCCGCGCCCGGTTCCATAACGTCCGGCGGCGCGCCGTCGACGAATCGATGACGTTGCTCCGCGAGGTCATGGACCATCCGCTCGACCCCGGCTACGCCGAGGCCGCCGCCGAGAAGGCCCACGGGACACGCCGCCGCACCTGGTCGGGACGCGCCGTCACGGCCGTCATCGCCCTGGCCCTCGGGATCGCGATCGTCATGGCCGTCGCCGCGCTCCGCGCCCCCGAGCCCAAGGAGGCGAAGGCCCTCGACAACCTCCGCACCCAGGCCCAACAGCGCCAAAACCAGGCCAAGGCCCTCGCCTCCGAGAACGCGACCCTCGCGGCCGAGGTCGGTGGGTTGGTCGGCCGGGGTCAGAGCGCGCAAGGCAGCGGGGCCGACGCGTTGGCGCTGGCGGCCGGGACCACCGCGGTCCAGGGCCCCGGGCTCGTCATCACGATCACGCAGAGCCAGCAGGCCGGCGGCACGAGCGCCGACCTTGTCCAAGCGGACGACCTCGAGGTCGTCGCGAACGGGCTGTGGCAGGCCGGCGCGGAAGCCGTCGGCATCAACGGCGTGCGTCTGACCGCCACGTCCGCGATCAGCGAGGCCGGACAGTCGATCCAGGTGGACCTCCAGCCCGTCGTCTCGCCCTTCCGGATCAGCGCGATCGGCGACGCCGAGGCCATGGAGACCGGCCTGGCGCGCACCGACGGCGGCACCCGCCTGGCCGTGCTGCGGAACGACGTCGGCGCCTCCGTCGACGAAGCCACTTCGAGCCGCATCGACCTGCCCGGATCCGGGGCCGCCGCCGCGCTCTACTACGCGAGCGCCCCGCCCACGGCGACGGCCACGCCGACCGCGCCGGCATCGGGCACGGCCAAACCGAAACACAAGACGAAATCCAAGGCGACCGCCACGCCCACTCGCAACGCGGCATCGGCCACGCCGAGCCGCACGGCTGCCGAGCTGGGACGCACGGGGGCGGGCGGCGGAAAGGAGACCACGCCGTGATCGCTGTGATCGGGCTCGTCGTCGGCGTCGTCGCCGGGCTGATCTTCCACCCGTCCGTGCCGGCCGAGCTCACACCGTATCTCCCGATCGCCGTCGTCGCGGCGCTCGACGCGCTGTCCGGCGCGCTCAGGGCGCTGCTCGACGGCCAGTTCGACGACAAGGTGTTCGTCGTCTCGTTCCTCTCGAACGTGCTCGTCGCCGCGTTCATCGTGTTCCTCGGCGACCAGCTCGGCGTCGGCTCGCAGCTTTCGACGGCCGTCGTCGTCGTGCTCGGCATCCGGATCTTCTCGAACGCGGCCGCGATCCGCCGCCGGCTGTTCAAGGCATGAGCACCGTGGACGGACGCGAACGGCCCGGCGGGCGTGCGCGGGACCTATCCCCGAGCGTGCCCGATGCCGGCGGGACGGGCCCGGCGGCGAGCGTCACCGGGGGAGAGGCGGCCGGGCGGGCCGGGCGGGGTGACCGTTGGGCCGCCTGGCGCCGTATGGGACGGGCGATGCGGCCACGGTTCACGAAGGCGCAGGTCACGGCCGCGATCCTGTGCGCGGTGCTCGGCTTCGGCGCGGTCACGCAGGTCCACCAGAACTCCCAGTCCGCCTACGCGAACGCCCGCGAGGACGACCTCGTTTGGCTGCTCGATGAGCTCAATGGCCGGGTCGACCAGCTGCGGCAGGAGAACAGTCAGCTCGAGGCGCAGAAGTCGCAGCTGACCAACTCGGCCGACCAGGCGGCCGCCGCCGACCAGGCCGCCGAGCAACGCGCGAAAACGCAGGGCATCCTCGCCGGGACCGACCCGGCCACCGGGCCCGGCATCGAACTGACGATCTACGACCCGGCCGGAAAGGTGACGGCCGCGCAGCTCTACCACGCGCTCGAGGAGCTCAGGAACGCCGGCGCCGAGGCGATCACGCTCGGCGCCCAACGGATCACGGCCTCCTCCTGGGTGGCCGCCGGGCGGACGGCCACCGCGACACGTCCCGCGTCGGTCGACGTCGACGGCACGAGCGTCAGCGCCCCGTACGTCTTCGACGCGATCGGCGACCCGGACACCCTGTCCGTCGCGCTGAACATTCCCGGCGGAGTTCTCAAACAGGTCACGGCCGCGGGCGCGACCTACAACCTGACGAACCAGGCCAGCCTCACGATCACAGCCGTCCGGCCGCTCGCCACACCCCACTACGCCTCACCCGCCCCCACCCACTGACGCAAAGGGTGGGGCTGGCTGGTGGATAGGGGACTCCCGGCGCGTCGGGGGTCCGGCGGGCCGGTACAGTAGGACCCAAGATCAAGCGGCGAGACGGAGGCAACCATGGCTGACCTTGAGGGCGCCGGCGCCGAGCGCGCCGACCGGCCCGCCGGCCCCGCGCCGGCGGCGGCCGCGCCACCCGACGCGACTGTCGTCATCGGACACGCCATCCTCGACGATTTCGGGTCGGCCGGCAGCGGCCTGACCCAGGACGCGATCGAGGCGATCGAAGCCCTACCTCCGGCTTCGGCCCTGCTCGTGGTCCAGCGCGGCCCCAACGCCGGGGCACGCTTCCTGCTCGACGCCGCCGTCACCACGGCCGGCCGTTCCACTAAGTCCGACATCTTCCTCGACGATGTCACCGTCTCCCGGCACCACGCCGACTTCCTCGGCGAGGCCGGCCACTTCCGCGTCCGCGACGCCGGCTCCCTGAACGGGACCTATGTTGGCGGCGAACGGATCGACGAGATCGAACTGAAAGGCGGCGACGAGGTCTGGATCGGCAAGTACCGCCTGACGTTCCACCCGTCTCCGCGCCGCCATGAGCTGCTGGCCAAGCCGAACGGCCCCGCCGGGGACACGGGTGGCGCCGCATGAGCAAGGCCGCCCCCAACCCCGACCTCGCCCGCAACATCATCCCGTTCCCGATCGAAGAGCCCGCTCCGACCCCGGAGCCCGCCGTCACCGCCCAACCGCCATCCAGGCCGGAGCCGCCGGCCGCACCCCCGGTCGGCCCGTGGCCGCAGTGGGCCTCGCGCGAGCCGGTTTTCTCGATCGGCCAGGTCATGGGCCAGCTCGGCACCGAGTTCCCCGCGCTCAGCATCTCCAAGCTGCGCTATCTGGAGGACCAGGGCCTCGTGACGCCCGCCCGCACGGGTTCCGGCTATCGCAAGTACTCAGCCGCGGACGTCGAACGCGTCCGGTTCGTGCTGACCGAGCAGCGTGACGCGTTCCTGCCGCTGCGCGTCATCCGCGCCAAGCTCCAGGGCATGGATCAGACCGGGCTCGTCGACGAGTCCGTCCTGCACGAGGCCCCATGGCGCGCGGCCGACGGAGCAGAGGACGAACAGCCCCAGCCAGCCGCCCACGTCGGCGTCGACGAACTGGCCACGCTCACGGGCGCGGACCCGGCTTTCATCGCCGAGGTGGCCGCCGCAGCCGGCATCGAACTCGACGCGGGGGCCACGGCCCACGCCGCGCTCCTCAAGGCCGTCGAGTCCGTCATGCAGCTCACGAAGTACGGCCTCGACTTGCGTCATCTCCGGGCGGTGTTCCAGGCCGCACGCCGCCACTGCGACGAGATCGAGGCGGCCGCCTCGGCGCTTCGGGGGAGGGGTTCGGCCGGGCGGGAACGCGCCGGGCAAATTGCCGCCGATATGGCCGAATCCATGGGAGCCTTGTATCAGTCGGTCGTGCGGCTGACGCTGGCCCAGCGCGGCTTCTGACCTTCGGGCCGAGGCCTGGGGCGTTGCTCCCCAGTGGCTCTCACGCAGTTTGTCCGCGAAAACGCTGCTGAGCTGTTCCGGCTCGGGTTCGCGACGACATCGTTCCTCGGTTTTGCGCCTGGGTGAGGAAGCCTAAACCTCAGCTTGAGGGTTAGACACGCCGATGCGACACGCCGAATTACACGGTTGTTGACCTTCTTTCCACCGCCGCCTAGCGTGAGACACGTCATCGGTTCACCGGCAACGACGAACCCACCGATTCCGCGCCGCACGGCTGGCGGGGGAGCGGCAGACGACCCAGCCGGACCATCCGGGCGCACCCCGCCCGCCACGGCCCGGGCAAACGAAGCCCAGGAGGTCTTTCGTGAGCGATCAGCCGGTCCCGCGCACGGGTGCGCAACCCCATCAGGGACTCCTGTTCGGCGAGCGGACGTCGGACCAGGCCCTCGGTTACCGCGGGCCCACGGCCTGCCGCGCCGCCGGCATCACGTACCGCCAGCTCGACTACTGGGCCAGGACCGGGCTCGTCGAACCCTCGGTCCGGGCCGCCGCCGGCTCCGGCACGCAACGCCTGTACTCGTTCCGCGACATCCTCGTGCTGAAAGTCGTCAAGCGACTGCTCGACACCGGTGTCTCGCTCCAACAGATCCGCACGGCCGTTGGCCACCTGCGCGCCCAGGGCGTCGAAGAGCTCGCGGGCGTCACCCTCATGAGCGACGGCGCCTCCGTCTACGAATGCACCTCCGCCGACGAAGTCTTCGACCTGGTGCAGGGCGGCCAGGGCGTGTTCGGGATCGCCGTGGGCCGCGTCTGGCAAGAGGTCGAGGGCACGCTCGCGCAGCTCCCGGCCGAGCGTGCCACCGCCGACTCGGAAGACGCCAAACCCGCCGTCGTCGACGAGCTCGCGGCCAGGCGGCGCGCCCGCCGCATCGGCTGAAAGCCGCCGGCAGCTTCAATCTGCGGCGACACCCAAACGCCGGTGGTCGCACCGCCGCGAAATCGGCCGACCAAGCGGCGCCACGTAGGGCGCGTGAGTGCACGCGGGAGAGTGCCCGCGAAATGTTTCAATGTTTCGTGGTTGGTTTGGGAATCACCCTAATTACATAACATACATTATCGGCGTTTCATTGCCGAGGGCCGACGCGTGCGATTGTCACGCGCTCCCGGCGTCAGACCGCCGGGGTGTTCACCACGGTGCGGTCGATGGCGGCGGCGTGCTCCAGCGTCAGGCCGACCGTGCAATGCTCGCCGATCGCGCGGTTCACGGTCGTCAACAACTGGTCCTGGGCCGGCCCGTCGAGCGCCGAATAGTCCATCAGTACCGTCTCGTGCAGCTGGGCGTAACGGTCCTCGGTCTCATGTTTGGTCGCCGACACGACGATGACGCGTGGCGCGTCCGGTCCCAGCCGCCGCGAGGCGGCGAGGTCGCTGCTCATGCCGGCACAGCCGGCCAGCGCCAGCTGCAACAGCTCGCCGGGCGTAAAACCGCCCGCTGTGCCTTCCGGACCCATGAGCACGGTGGAGCCACTCGCGCTGCGGCCCAGGTAGGTCCGTTCGCCCGTGCGTTCGACCCACAGCTGGGCGTCCGATGGCGGTGCAATCCTCTTGGTCGTCATGGCGCCTACGGTACCGCCCGCCGGCAGATCCCGGCTTCGCAGGGCCGCGGGCGGAGGAAGACTGGGGCCGTGCGCGTTTACGTTCCCGGGCCCGCCGCCGACCTCAGGCGGGACACGCTGACCAGCACCGACGCCTACGCCGTGACGCCGGCCCTCCAGGCCGCGCTGCCCGAGGACGACGCCGAGACGCGCGAATACGTCGCCTACCTCGGCGCCGTCGACGATTCGGCCCAGCTCGCGGCCGCCGCCGGTGCGGTGCCGCGACGGGTCGTCTTCGCGGCCGAGGTCGCCGCCGCGGCGGTTCGTCACCCGGAGCCCGAGCCCGATGCCGGCGGCCATCCCGGATTGGTCCGCTTGCGCGGGCCGGTCGCCTGGCGCGACGTCGTGGCTATCCATGTCGACGAGGCAGCCGCCGAGCCGGACGTCCGCGCTGCCGCGGCCGGCGACACGGCGGCCGCGCGCGCCCTCGAGGACCGCGACCTCATGTGGTACGACCCATCGGAGCGCGACGCCCTGACCCACATCCTCTGACCGCTCGCGCCGCGCCACGCACCGACATCGGAAGCGGCCGAGCGACCGCGACGTTATTCCGCCGGGCGGTTCCCCCTCCCCCGGCCGCGCCCCCAACCGGGAAGTTTTCAGACAGTTTTCGCGTTGGGCATAGCGGAACCCACCGGTGCGGTCACGAACCAACCGTCCTCCTTTCTGTTCGGGTTCAGCCATTGACGAGGCAGCGATCGTTCTCGCCGCCTCCCGGCTGGTCAGACTCGCACCGGTGGGCTTCCTACCCAAACCGGCCGCGGGCCGGAGATGTGCCCATCCCCTCCGGTCCGCGGACCCAACACGTCCTGACCCCGCCCAACGCCCCGGGCCCAACTCGATCCAGGAGACGACACCCAATGGCCCACGCCCACCACGCCCTGCACGGCTCGACGATCGGTTTCCAGTCTCTGGAGTCCGAGGACGGAGTCGATTTCGCCGAGCACATGACCGTCTACTACGACTGCCCCGGTGGGCACGTCATCGTCGTTCCGTTCTACGTCGAAGCCGACGTGCCGGACTGTTGGGAATGTCGTTGCGGCGCCCTCGCGCTGAAGCGCGACGTCAAGGATCCGCGGCTGCCCGAGGTCAAGCACAAGCGCA
Source organism: Bifidobacteriaceae bacterium (assembly GCA_031261885.1). Taxonomy (GTDB): domain Bacteria; phylum Actinomycetota; class Actinomycetes; order Actinomycetales; family WQXJ01; genus JAISIU01. The sequence goes on along the minus strand of JAISIU010000093.1, from coordinate 828 downwards.
CCCACTGGGAGGTGCTGAAGGAACGCCGGACCACCGAGGAACTGGAAGCACTGCTCCAGGAACGCCTCGAACTGTTGCGCGCCCGGCGGACCCCGAAAGGCAAGCGCAAGGCTCCGGCAGCCCCCAAGGCCACCACCGCCGCGAAGGCCCGCAAACCCACCAACTGCGTCAAGACGGTGAAGGGCACGAAGGGCACGAAGGCCGCCAAGACGACGAAAACTGCCGGCAGCAAGGCCAAACAGGCCGCCGCCGCCTGACGACGCCGGCGAACCGGGCTTCAAACCGTTCTGAGGGGCGCTCCCACCACGCGATGGGAGCGCCCCTCAGGCGTTCAACGGCTGCGCCGCCGGTCCCGGCGCGAGCGATGGCCCGAGTCGTCCTTGCCCGTCGCGATGTGCGCCACATGGGCGAACCCCCGCCCCACGCGCGCCAGGCCCCAGCCCGTCACCATGAGCATGGCCTCCTTGACAATGCCGCCCGACATCTTCGATTCCCCGAGCTGACGCTCGCGGAACACGATCGGGACCTCGACGATCCTCGCCCCGGCCTCGACGGCGCGATTCGTCATGTCCACCTGGAAGCCGTAGCCCTTCGACTGGACACCCGCCAGGTTCAGCCGGCGCAGCAACGCCGCCGAATAGGCCCTGAAGCCGGCCGTGGCGTCCCGGACGTGCAGCCCGAGCATGATCGCGATGTACAGGTTGCCGCCTCTCGAGAGCAGCCAGCGGCGCCGCGGCCAATCGACCACCGACCCGCCCTTCACGTAGCGCGAGCCGATCGCGAGATCCGCGCCGCCCTCGACGGCGGCCAACAGCTTGGGCAACGTCT
>JAISIU010000091.1 GCA_031261885.1 Bifidobacteriaceae bacterium | reverse complement strand
TCGCGGACGTCCCGGGTGGACGCCCGGTGCTGTCCCGCACGGTGCGCGCCAGCGGCCACGTCCAGAGCTTCGTGACCGAGCGGGTCGACCTGGGCGGCGCCGGCGGCGTCGTGACGAGGGACTTCGCGGAACATCCCGGGTCGGTCGGGATCGTCGTGCTCGACGCCGCGGGCCGGGTCCTGCTGCAACGCCAGTACCGGCATCCCGTGCGGGCGAGCCTGTGGGAGCCGCCGGCCGGCATCCGGGACGTCGCGGGCGAACCGCCGCTCGTCACCGGACAGCGGGAGCTCGGAGAGGAAGCGGACCTCAGGGCGGCCGATTGGCGTGAGCTGATCGACTTCTACACGACCCCGGGCGGGTGCTCCGAGGAGTTGCGGCTCTACCTGGCGCGGGACCTGACGCCCGTGCCGGCGGCGGAACGGTTCACCCGGCAGGAGGAGGAGACGGACCTGGAGCCCGCCTGGGTCGACCTGGACGAGGCGGCGCGCCTGTGCGTCACGGGGGCGCTGAAGTCCCCGAGCGCCGTGGTCGGCGTGCTCGCCGCCTGGTGGGCGTCGCGGCAGCCGGGCGGGCTCGACGCCCTACCCGTGGCGCGCTGAGGCGCGGGGCCGGCCCGGCCGGCCCGGGAACACCGCGCCGGGGTGGGATGCGGCCGCGGCGGCCGGCGCGGCCCCGCGGAACCGGTAGGGTCGGGACCATGTACGGAAACCTTGGGTCCGGCCCCTTCGCAGTGACGATCCCCAGCGGCGAGGAATTGGTCGCGGCCCAGCGCGGCGGGCGCCAGCTCGCCCAGGCGGTGGGGGCCAGATTCGTGCGCGCGGTGAAACTCGTGCCGGAGGTCGACCCGGAAGGCGGCCTGCCGGAGCTGCCGGAGGAGCTCGGCCTGTTGGCGTTCCTGTTGGAGACGAGGGACGGGCTCAGCTGGGTGATCGGCGGCCCCGAGGCCCAGGTCGCCTCCGTCGGCGGCGGCGACTCCCCGGACGAGGCACTGGCGGATTGGCTCGACACGCTGACCGAGGGCGCCGGGCTCGTGCTCGCGGCTTTCGGGTTCGGGCTGGTCGGCGACGACGACGACACGGAACAGCTGCTGGCCGTGTTGCCACTGGAGGAGGCCGACCTCGGCGTCCCCGAGGACGCGGACGCGCGCGACGCCTGGGAGGATCGGATGACGGAGGCGGTCGAGGAGTCGGTCGCCGGGGCCGGGCCGATCGAACAAGTTGTGTTCGTCGTCATGGACTCCTCCGAGATGGACGAGGCCGGTCTCGAGGTCGAGGGATTCAGCCGCGCGCTCGTGGCACACTTCGCCGTCTCGAGCGACATCGACGACCCGGAGGCCCTGGTGCGCGAGGCCTTCACGATGGCCGTACGCAAGGTGACGGGGGCCAAGGGTTTCGAGGAGGACGTCATCGTGGTGGGGCCCGAACCGGAGGAGGGCGCCTCCGACCCGGAGGCGTTTGGCGGCTCCGACATTTTCGAGGCGCTGCTGACCGATGCCCCGATCGAGGACCTGGAGGATCTCGACGACGATGCCGATGACAGCAAAGGCGACGGCGCGAAGAACTGATCGGCGGCCGCGCGGCCGCCGGCGGGCCGGGCCGCGTGTCATGTGACACGGCCCGGCGTTATATGACCGTGAGCACGTATCGTTTCGTGGCGGCGCCGGCCTTGACTCGGATCGACGTGGTGCCGGGACTCTTGGCGGTGATGCGGCCGGCGCGGTCCACGCGGGCCACGGCCTTGTTCGAGGAGGAGTAGTGGGCCGTGACCCCGGTGGCGGCGTGCGGCCGCCACGTGGCGGTGACGTACCGAACCTCGCCGGCGGCCAGCGTGGGCGGAACGTTCGCCCTGACGGCGCGGACCTTGTTCTTGGCCTTGGCGGGCGCCTTGGCGACGACCGTGACCTTGACCTTGGCCGTGAGGCCACCGGCGGTGACCCGGATGACGGTCCTGCCGGGCCGGCGGGCCCTGACCTTGCCGTACGAGGTGACCGTCGCCACCCGCCGGCTGGTGGTGGACCACGTCAGTTTCGCGACCTTCGCGTTGAGGGTGTAGGCCTTCGCCCGCAGGGTCGCGCTTCGGCCCTTGACGAGCCGCAACGTGGTTTGGGCCGCCTTGACGCCGGCCACCACGAGCGCGAAGGTGGCGGTCAGGCGGTGGTCGCCCGTGAGGCGCTGGAACGTCCAGGAGGCGACCGGTCCGGCGTCGGCGCCGTCGATCAGGACCCGGGCGATCCGGTAGCCGGGCTTCGGGACGATCGCGACCGTCAGGTTGGAGCCGTCCGCGGCGCCCACGCGGCCGGACGGCGCGACGGCGCCGCCCGCCCCGGCCCCGGCCGTGACGTAGTGGGTGATGGCGCTGAACACGATGGCGATGGTGTGGGGCTCCGTGATGTCGGTCACGGTCACGGTGCCGTCGGGGGCGACCGTGAGCGGCTGGCCGTCGAGCGTGGCGGAGGTCACCTGCGCGCCCGGGTCCGGTCGCGCCAGAAAGGTTTGCGTGGCGCCGGGGCGGACGCCGTAGGGGCGAGTCGGGTCGACGGGTAGGCCGGCGGCGGTGACCTGGCCGGGGCCGCTCGTGTGGATCGTGAGTTCGACGGGATCGGTGAGAAGCGAGTTGTCGGAGGCGGTGTCGTCGGCGGCGCCGCTCGTTTGGGAGGTGCCTGGTGCGGCGGCATGGGCTGCGGGCACGGGCGACGAACCGAGCGCGAGACCTGCGGCGACGGCGGCGAGCAGGCGGGCGAGACGGCGGGCGCGGCGCGGTCGCGCGACGGCTGCGGGCACGGACGGATGGCTCCAGACGGGCGAAGCCGATGCTGATGGGCGGGGGTTCCGAGGCGGTGGGGCAGGCGCGCTGAGCGGCGTCCGGCGTGGCGGCGCACGGGTGCGGCGACGGGACCGGGTGAGGCCGTTGGGGGATTGTCGGGGGTTTGGCGAGCGCGCTCGGAGGGGCGCTCAAGCGGTTCGATGTTTTCGCATCGACGTCCGCGCTGTCAAACGGTCTCGCCGGGCCGTCGCAGCGCGTCGAGGGCGCGGTGGACCGCGCGGGTGTAGGCGGCCGGCCGGTCGAGGTTCGCCATGTGGGTCGCGCCGGGGATGACGGTCAGCCCGTGGCAGGCGGCGCCGGCGGCGCGCTCGAAGCGGCGCTCGTGCAGGCGGAAGTTGTCGAACCGGCCGTTGACGAACCAGATGGGGACGCTCAGGCGCGCGAGCGACGTGAGCGGGTCCGACCCGATCACGGCGGCGAGCGAGTCGGACATGCACTGGAGCCCGATCGCGTTGACGGGGGCCTCGTGCTCCTCGTCCTCGCCGGGCGGGGCGGCCGCGTAAAGCCAGCGCCGGCCGAACGGCGCCCACCGCGCCAGCCGCACGGCGGTGCGGAACTCCCAGCGCGTGAGGCGGCCGAGCGGACCGTTCGGGACCGCGCAGCAGCTGCCGACGAGCAGTCCCGCGAGGCGCCCGGCCGGGCGGGATCGCGGCGGTTGCGCTGGTGGAGGGCCGCCGATGCCGGTCAGTCCAGGGGCGGGGGACGTGTGAGATTGCTCACGGTGCGGTGCGGGGCCGCCGCTGCCGGCCAGAGCCTTGGGGAGGGGGGTGCGGCCCGGTCGGTGGCCGGGTCCGGTGTGCTCGATGCCGTTCGCGCGGTTGGGGGAGGACGGCCGGGTGGGAGGGGGGCCGGCCCCTGGGGCCTCGTGGCGGGCCAGGCGGGCGGCGTACTCGATGCCGATGTACCCGCCGAGCGAGAGGCCGACCAGCAACACGGGACCGGGAAGGGAGCGAACGGCCTGGTCAACCACCGAAATCGCAGAGTCCATCGTGAACTCTTGGCCGCGCCTGACGCCGTGCCCCGGGAGGTCGACGGCCCGGCACGGCACGCCCGCGGCTCGCAGCGCCGCGAGCTGCGGCTCCCACATGGCGCGCGAGTTGCGCAACCCGTGGACGAAGACGGCGCCCGCCGCGCCCCTGGACTGCTCCGGCCGGGGCGCGATCACCGCACTGCTCACGGCCGAAAGGCTAGTCCCCTTCCGCCATCCCTTTCCACCGGTGGGGCGGGGCCCGGGAGCGCCCGGAGGCGTCTAAGATTTAGGCCATGACGTCTCT
>JAISIU010000087.1 GCA_031261885.1 Bifidobacteriaceae bacterium | reverse complement strand
TCCAAGTACGGCGCGACCGCCGACATCGCCCACCGGTTGGCCGGCCGGCTCGGGCCAGACACCCAAGTGTTCGACCTGGCTGATGGACAGCCGGACCTGACGGGCTTCGACACCGTGGTGCTCGGCACCGCGATCTACGCGCACCAGCCGCTGCCGGCCATGAAGGAGTTCACCGGCGCCACGCCCCTTGACGGCAAGCGGATCGCGCTGTTCATGGGCGGCATGGAGACCGACCCGGCCAAACGCGCCGCCGAGGTCGAGGCCGCCTTCCCGCCCGAGCTCGCCGCCCGGGCCCGGAACGTCGCCTTCCTGGGCGGCAAGTTCCAGTTCGCGAAGATGAACGCCCCCGAACGTTTCGTCATCAAGCGCATAGCCAAGACCAAAACGGACCAGGACCAGGTGGACGATGCCGCGATCGCCGCCTTCGCGGCCACCCTCACGGACGGAACCGGGTCACCCTCCGGAGGCGAGCCAGCCGCAGCAGAGTAGGGGACGGCGTCCCGCCTCGCATGCTCATAGAGCTCACGCCGCCGCCGGCATCGCCTGACATATCCCTTTACGCCTCTTCTTCAACCGCGGACGTGGATGCCGCCTGCCATGCTGCTTCATCCGCAGCGGCGAGATCCAACACGGCGGCCGACAGCATCTTGCGGGCCTCGGACACATCCGATTCCATGCGTGACCGCACACCTGGCAAATCGTGGCGCACCGCGTCCCACAGGATTTCGTAGTCGGTCTTGTCGTACTCGTGGGCCAGTCGATTGCGCATCCCGCGAAGAGCGCTCGCACCGGCCGTCCCAAAATATTTGTCCGCCAGAGCTTCCGGGAGGCGGCGTCCCGCCTGGTCGATACGCTCTATCAACCGTTCGGCCACAAGGTCAGCCCACCGGTCCGCGATCACGCCGCTGGTGGCATCATCGATCAGTTGTCCGGCCACGTCCAACTCTTCGGCCAGTTTGTCGATGGCTTCGGCCTCGCGGTCGTTCACAGCGGTACCGCCTCACGGATGATGGAAATGCCCCGACCCGTCCGGCGGGCGTTGCGGAAGAGCAGTTCGCTGTCAACCACGTCGACCGGGACACCCAAGACCCGTTCCAACGCTTCAGGAAGAACCAACAGCTCCCGCTTACGACCCGGCTCCACGGACACCACCAGGTCAATGTCAGAACCCGGGCGGTCCTCGCCGCGGGCGACTGAGCCGAACACGCCGACCCGCCGTACCCCGTGCGCGGCGAGGATCTTCATCACTTCGCGCCGCTTCGTCGCGAGGACCGCACTTGGCCGCCTGTCAGACATGGCTCAAGTTTCCACCTCATCAGTCGAGGACCGCAATCGACCACACAAACCACCAACCCGAAGGCAATAAGCTGACCGCGTGCCGAATCGTGATCTCGCCCCATCGGCCCGGCCACGCGGCCGACACAGCCGGGCCGGGCGGTTTCTCGCGCGGCATGTGGCCGCGCCGCGCGCGCTCGGCGGGGCGCTGGCCGTGAGTGCCGCGGCCCTCGTCCTCGTGGCCGCACGCGTGCCGGCGGTCCACTGGGGCCGGCCCTACGCCGAGGACGGCGCCCTGTTCGCGCCCCAACAGCTCGACACCGGCGGCTTCAAGGTCCTCACCGTCCCCTACACCGGCTACCTCCAACTGCTGCCGCGCGTGCTCGTGAAGCTCGCGCTCGCCACCGGCATCGCGCATTACCCGGCCGCGCTCGCGGCGTGGTGCTGCGTCGCGACGGCGGCCGTCGCCGGCATCGTCTACCTGGCCGCGCGCCAGTTCCTCTCCCACGGTCCGGCGGCCGTGGCCTTCGCGCTCATCACCGTGCTGGTCCCGGCCCTGAACGTCGAGGTGATCGCGAACGGTGCGAACATCCACTGGCTGTGCCTGTGGCTGGCGCCGTGGCTGTTCCTGGTCAGGCCGCGCACGTGGACGCAGTCGGCCGGCGTCGCGGTGATCGCGGCCGTGGTGATCCTCACCGAATCCCAGGCCATCCTCTTCCTGCCGCTGTTGCTGTACCGGTTGAGGCTCCGCCGCCGCTGGCCCCTGTACGGCGCGGCCCTCGCCGCCGCCGCGCTCCAGGCCGTCACCGCGCTGACCGGCGCCACGCGCGTCACCACCAACCCCGGCCCCGTCCACTGGCTCAGGCTCGTCAAAAGCTACCTCGTGGACGTGGGCCTCGGCGCCTGGTCCAGGCACGTCGGCCCGTGGCACGCCCTGACCGAACGCCTCGGCGCGGCCGCCGGACTGGTCGGAATCGCGCCATTCCTGGCCGCCTTCGTGCTAATCGCGTGGGCCGCCTGGCGGGCCCGCCGCCGGAGCCCCGCCGCGGGCCGGACGGCGGCCACCGCCCAGAACGCGCCCGGCCAGCACCGCGCCGCCATCGTCCCGAGTCCCGGCCGCCCAAGTCCTGGCCACCCGACACCCCGCCTGCTGCCGGCCGCCGCCGCCCTGGCAGGCTCCGCCATCTTGTTCGCCGCCGCGCTCATCCTGAACGACCGAACCGGCAACTATTACCGCATCTCCAGCTACGCGGCCGGCCACGCGGCCTCCCGCTACGCCGTGGTCCCCGCCATGTTCCTGCTGGCCGTCGCCGTCATCGCAGTCGACCAGTGGACCGCGCTGACCGCCCGCCGCACGGCCCGCACGGTCGGCGCGGCGGCGGCCGTCATCGGCCTCGCGGTAGCCGCCATCTCCTTCCCCGGCACCGACGCCTCCCGCTTCGACGCGGGCGTCCCGTGGACCACGAGCCTGGCCCAGGCCCGCGCCGCCTGCACCGCGGACCCGGCCGCCCCCACCGCCACCATCGACGTCAGCCCGAAGAAGTGGCGCGCCACCTATCCGTGCTGGCCCTTCCGCTAGCCGCGTCTGGCCGCGCCCCGCCGCGACCGCCCCGCCGCCACTCGCCCGCGCGCTCTACGCTGGGACACAGCACATCCCAAGGACGGAAGCGAGCAGGCGATGACGCAAACCACACCCGGCACCACACCCACCATCGGCATCGGCATGGTGGGACACGGCTTCATGGGCCGCGCCCACTCGCAGGCGTGGCGCGTCGCGCCGCGCTTCTTCGACCTGCCACTGGCCCCGCGCATGGCCGCCATCGCAGGCCGCGACCCGGAGACCACGGCCGCCGCCGCGCAGACGCTCGGCTGGGACAGCTGGGAAACGGACTGGCGCCGGCTGATCGAACGCGACGACATCGGCCTGATCGACATCTCCTCGCCCGGCGACACGCACGCCGAGATCGCGATCGCCGCCCTCGAGGCCGGCAAGCACGTCCTGTGCGAGAAGCCACTGGCCAACACCGTCGCCGAGGCGGAACGCATGGCCGCGGCCGCCCGCGAGGCCGCCACCCACGGCGTCTTCGCGATGACGGGCTTCTCCTACCGCCGCGTCCCCGCCGTGGCCCTGGCCAGGCAGTTCGTCAGGGACGGCCGGCTCGGCGAGATCCGCCAGGTGCGCGCCGGCTACCGCCAGTGCTCGCTCGTCGACCCGGCCGCGCCGATGACGTGGCGGCTCAGGGCCGACCGGGCTGGTTCGGGCGCGCTCGGCGACATCGGCGCCCACATCATCGACATGGCACAGTTCCTGCTCGGCGAGCCGCTCACGGCCGTGGCCGGCACGCTCGAAACGTTCGTTCAGGAGCGGCCGATGCCGGACGGGACCGGGACGGGGCACGTCACCGTCGATGACGCGGCCTGGTTCCAGGGCCGTTTCCCGTCCGGCACGGTTGGCTCGTTCGAGGCCACCCGGTACGCCACGGGCCGCAAGAACCAGTTGACGATCGAGCTGTCCGGCACGGCCGGGGCGCTGGCCTACGACCTGGAGGACTTCTCCTCGCTCCAGTGGTGCGACCAGACCGTGCCGGCGGAGCGGCGCGGCTTCACGCGCATCCTCGTCTCCGAGCCCGAGCATCCGTATCACAAGCACTGGTGGCCGGCCGGGCACTGGCTGGGTTACGAGCACACGTTCGTCAACGAGGTGGCGGACCTGGTCGCCGACCTGGCCGCCGGCCGCCAGCCGTCCCCGAGCTTCGACGAGGGCCTCGCGGTCCAGCGCGTGCTGGCCGCCGTCCAAGCCTCCTCCGCCGCCCAGGGCGTCTGGACCCGGGTCTGAGTCCCAAGCCACTCAGAATCCGAGCGTGGAGGCTAATGGCAGAAACAGAGGCCCAAAACCGCCATCAGCCTCCACGCAGCCATAAGCGGCTTGTCGAGCCTTATGGCGGTTTCGCCGGAGCTTGTCGAGCCTGATGGTCGTTACAGGCACCCCAGAACAGCCATCAGGCTCGACAAGCCGAGGCATTAGAACCAAAACGCTCGACAAGCTGGAGCAGGAAAACCCTCTGCGGCAGGAGACGCGGGTCTGAGTCCCAAACGACTCAGAATCCGAGCGTCAAGACTTTTTGCTCTTAAGAGGCCTTCTTGCGAGCCATAAGTCTTGACGCTCGGGGAGAAGGAGCCGGATACTGCGCTACTTGAACGGGTAGGGCTCCCACGACCCGGCCGGGGTGGTGGCCGGCGTCGCGTGCGTCAGGGCGTCGCGGACCGCGGCCTCGACCACGCGGGCCGCGGCCGTCTGGATCGCCATGAGCGAGGCCTGGCCCCACGCCGGCAGCGCCGCACCGGCCGGAACAGCGCACGATGACGCACCCTCCCCGGCCGCGACCGTCGCCGCAGCGCCATCCCCGGCCTGAGCGCCGGCGCGGGTCCCGGCGATCGCCGGGTCGGCCGGCGGCAGCACGGCCCTCGTCGAGACCGCGTACACCGTGTCGCCGTCCGCCAACGTGTGGATCGGGTCGAAGCTCCGGGCCAGGGCGTCGTGCCCGGCGCGGCAGAGCCGGTCGAGCTGGCCCGGGTCGAGGGCCGCGTCGGTCGCCACGACCACGAGGCACGTGTTCATGGCCGGCCCCGGCTCGGCCGGGTCCGGCCCGGCACCACGCCCGGCCGGGGACCCGGCATCGGCCGTCCCTTCCCCGGAAGGCGACCCGCCGGCATCGTCCATCACCCGGGGAACGGCCGCGCCGCCGCGGGCGCGCGGCGCGAAACCGAGGGCCGGCGACAGCGGGTCCCGCCCCGCCGCGACGGGCGTCCCCACGGCGTTGACCACGGCGAACGCGCCCATCCAGACAGGCCGGTGAATGGCCGCCATGAGGCGGTAGGACGCCGTCCCGGCCCCGCCGCGATAACGGCCGCGCGAGATCAGCGCGCCCGTGCCCGCGCCGACGCTGCCGCGCGCCACCGGGCCGCCCAGCGGGCAGGCGTCGGCCGCGGCCGCCGCCTCATAGCCCATCTCCGGGGTCGGATGGTTGCCCCACGCGCCGCCCCGGCCCAGGTCGAAAATCCCGGAGGTCGGGACGATCGGCACGATCTCACCCGGCTTCGCGCCGGCCTGGAAGCCGCGCCCGCGTTCGGCCAGGTAGCGCATCACGCCATGGGCCGTCACCAGGCCATACGCGGAGCCGCCGGTCAGCACGATCGCGTTCGGCTCCAACACGCCACAGCCCGGGCGCAGGCCCGAGAGCTCGTGGCTGGCGGGTCCGCCGCCACCCACGTCCGCCACCGCGATGGCGCCGGGCGGGGGCATGAGGACGCTCACGCCCGTGAGCCATCCGTCGCCCTGCCGCTGAACCTGTCCTACCCGGAATCCGGGCACGTCCGTGATCTGTCCGATATGTGCCATTGGGCAATTGTCCCGCACGTCCGCGC
>JAISIU010000038.1 GCA_031261885.1 Bifidobacteriaceae bacterium | reverse complement strand
GCGCGGAGGCGAACACCAGGCCCGCGGCCGTCACGGTCGCGATGGCGGCCCTCCGGATGATTGGGGAGAACCGGCCCGCCGTGCCGGCGCCGTTAGCTGTCATCGAGGTGGTGGTCCTTCCGCGTCCCGGGGCTGTGCTGTACAGCGTTGCCCGGCGCGGGGCCCGCCGTCCCGCCTCGCCGCTTACCGCTGCGCGCGGTTGATCGCGGAGAGGATCGCCTTGAGGGAGGCCGTGGTGATCGACGGGTCGATGCCGACGCCCCACAGGGTCTGGCCGTCGATCTCGCACTCGGTGTAGGCGACGGCCGTGGCGTCCGAGCCCTCGGACAACGCGTGTTCAGCGTAATCCAGGACCTTCGCGTTGATGCCGAGGCTCGCGATCGCGTCGAGGAAGGAGTTGATCGGGCCGTTGCCCTTGCCGGCCACCGTGACGGGGTTGCCGCCGTCCACGAGGTCGACGTACAGCGTCTCCTGGCCGGATTCCTGCGCCTGCGAGGAGTGCGTGCCGCGCAGCTGCAGCCGCCCCCAGTGCTCCAGGCCGAGGTCCTCCGGGGCCGGCAGGTACTCGTCGGCGAACGCGGCCCAGAGGTCGTCCGCGGTCATCTCGCCGCCCTTGGCGTCGGTCTGGTGCTGCACCACCTTGGAGAACTCGACCTGGAGGCGGCGCGGCAGGTCCAGGTGCCGTTCGGACTTCAGCAGGTAGGCGATGCCGCCCTTGCCGGACTGGGAGTTGACACGGATCACGGCCTCGTAGGTGCGGCCAACGTCGCGCGGGTCCAGCGGCAGGTACGGCATGGTCCACGTGTATTCGCGCTCGTCGACGCCGGCGGCCTTGGCCTGGGCCGCGCGGGCCTCGAAGCCCTTCTTGATCGCGTCCTGGTGCGAGCCGGAGAACGACGTGTAGACGAGGTCACCGCCGTACGGCGCGCGCACGGGCACCTCCATGCGGTTGCAGTGCTCCCAGACGCGGCGGATGCGGTCGATGTCGGAGAAGTCGATCATCGGGTCGACGCCCTGCGTGAACAGGTTCAGGCCGAGTGTCACGAGGTCGACGTTGCCGGTGCGCTCGCCCTGGCCGAACAGGCAGCCTTCGACACGGTCCGCGCCGGCCAGCAGGGCCAGTTCGATGGCGGCGACGGCGCAGCCGCGGTCGTTGTGGGTGTGGACGGACAAGCAGACCTCGTCGCGGTGGGACAGGTTGCGGCTCATCCATTCGATCTGGTCCGCGTAGATGTTCGGCGTGGCGCGTTCGACGGTGGCGGGCAGGTTGATGATGATCTCGCGGCCGGGTTCCGGCTGCCACACGTCCATGACGGCCTCGGAGATCTCGAGCGCGAAGTCGAGCTCCGTGTCCATGAAGATCTCGGGGCTGTACTCGTAGCCGAACACCGTCTCGTCCGTGAGGTGCTTGTCGGCGAACTCCATGACGTCCCGGGTGCCGTCCACGGCCAGCTCGATGGTCTGCTTCTTGTCCTTGCGGAACACGATGTCGCGGAACATCGGGGAGGCGGCGTTGTACAGGTGGACGTTGACGTGGTGGGCGCCGATCACCGACTGCAGCGTGCGGTCGATCAGGTCGCGCCTGGCCTGGGTCAGGACCGAGACGGTCACGTCCTCGGGGATGGCGGCCGGGTCCTCGATCAGCGAGCGGACGAAGTCGAAGTCGGTCTGGGAGGCCGACGGGAAGCCGATCTCGATCTCCTTGTAGCCCATCTGAACCAGGAGGTCGAACAGTTCGCGTTTGCGGGCCGGGTCCATGGGTTCGATCAGCGCCTGGTTGCCGTCGCGGAGGTCCGTGGTGAGCCAGCGCGGCGCGTGGGTGATGCGCTTGTCCGGCCACGTGCGGTCCGGCAGGCTGATCGGGTTGGTGTCGAGGAACGGCACGTAACGCTTGAACGGCATGCCGGACGGTTTCTGGGCGGTGCGAATCGTGGAGGAGGTGGTTTGACGCGGAGTCATCTCAGGTGCGGTCCTTTGGGTTGGAAGCGAACAGGGAGGCCGGCGGGCACGAACAAAAGCCGCGACAAGGACCGGCTATATCTCAAGCCCTGTCGCGGCGGCTAAGCAACAGCTCCGCCCTACGCACGTGAAGACCATATCATCCGTTCCCGGGTGAAGCGCCCGATGCCGCCTCCCGCACCCCGTGAGAAACGTCATCGGGCGCTTTCCGCAGGGTGGGAAAGCGCCCGATGGCGCGTGGTCGCCTTGGGGGCGGCGGCGCGGGGTCTCAGAGCACGCGGCCGGCCTGGATCACCGTGCGGGGCACGGCCTCGTCCCACAGCAGTTCCGGGGCGGCGGCGAGGTCGCCGCCGAGCAGCACCAGGTCGGCGGCCGCGCCGGGGCGGACCGCCCCCACGTCCGGCAGCCGGAGGATCTTCGCGTTCGAGACGGTCGCGGCCTCGAGCGCCCCGTCCAGGCCGAGCACCTCGGTCATGAGCCGGAGCCCGCCGAGCTGCTCGTCCTCCAGGTCGCCCATCAGGTCGGTGCCGAAGCCGATCAGCACGCCGGCGTCCCGGGCGATCCGAACCGCGTCCTTGCCCTGGGCCAGGACCTCGGAGTTCTTGGCGCGGCCGATCTTCGTGAGCCCGACGTCGTCGCCGCGGCGGTCCATCGCGTCGTACGTGATGAGGGTCGGGTCGAGCGGAATGTGGGCCTGGGCCATGGCGCGGGCCGTCTCGGCGTCGAGCAGGTTGCCGTGTTCGATGCAGCGCACGCCGTTGTCGATCGAGTGGCGGATCGCCTCGGGCGAGTAGGCGTGGACCGTGACGTAGGAGCCGCGGCGGTTCGCCTCCTCGGTGGCGGCCTGGATCTCGGCGGCCGTGAACTGCGGCGCGCGCAGCGGGTCCGCCTCGGAGATGACGCCGCCCGAGGTCATCATCTTGATGGCGCAGGCGCCGCGCCGGAACAGTTCGCGCACCACGCGGCGCACCTGGTCGGGGCTGTCGACGATGACGGACGTGCGGCAGGCGTGCGAGGGGTCGTCGACCATGAGGTCGCGGCCGTCGCCGTGGCCGCCGGTCTGGGACAGGCC
>JAISIU010000016.1 GCA_031261885.1 Bifidobacteriaceae bacterium | reverse complement strand
CCCCCGCCCCTCTCCCCCGCGGTCCCGGGGCCGTTTCCCACCCCTTTTCCGGGTGGGGGGCCCCCCCGCCACCGCCCCGCCCCCCCACAACTGTGGAACGGCGACGCCGAACTGCCGGGCCAGGTCGCGCAGCAGCGGCAACGAGACGCCGACCACGCCATGGTGGTCGCCCTCGATGCCGCGGATGAACGGGCCGCCGAGCCCGTCGATCGTGAACGCGCCCGCCACCTCGAGCGGTTCCCCGGTGGCGACGTAGGCCCGGATCTCCTCATCCGTGAGGTCCTGGAAATGGACCGTGGCATGGCTCGTGGCCCCCGCCTCGGGGAAAGGTGCGGCGGCGCGGGCGTCGATGAGCCAGTGCCCCGTGTGGAGCACGGCCGCGCGGCCCGACTGCTGCTTGATGCGGCGGAACGCCACCTCGGGCGTGTGCGGCTTGCCGAGCACCTGCCCGTCGATCTCCAGCATGGAATCGCAGCCGAGGATCAGGGCGCCGGCCCCGAACTCGCCGGCGCCGGCGCGCGCCCGGACGTCCCGTGCCTTGGCCCGGGCCAGCGCCAACACCTGGCCGGCCGGGTCGAGCGCCGGATCCTGGGCCAGCGCCTCGGCCAGCACGGCGTCCTCGTCCACGTGGGAGACGTGGACCACCGGGTCGATTCCGGCCGCGTGCAGGGTGGCCAGACGCGCCGGCGAGGCCGACGCCAAGATCAACTCGACGTGCGGTCCCATGGGCCGTCAGGCCTCGTACGGCACGAAGGACTTCACGACGACCTCCATGTCGTTGCCGTTCGGCGCCGTGTAATGGCGCGTCTCGCCCTCGACCGCGCCGAGGATGGCGCTGCCGAGTGGCGACTTCTCCGAATAGACGTCGAGGTCCGTGGTGGCCGCCACCTCGCGCGAGCCGAGCAGGAACTTCATGTCGTCGCCCGCCAGCGTCACGGTCACGACCATGCCGGGACCCACCTTGCTGGTGTCGGTGGCCTCGCCGACATGGGCGTTGGCCAACAGGGCCTTGAGCTGGGCGATGCGGCCCTCGTTCTTGCCCTGTTCCTCGCGGGCCGCGTGATAGCCGCCGTTCTCCTTCAGGTCTCCCTCGTCGCGGGCGATCTCGATGCGCTTGACGATCTCGGGGCGCTTCTCGGTTTGGAGGTACTCGAGCTCCGCCGTCAAACGGTCAAAAGCTTCTTGGGTCAACCAGGTCGGTTCCTGATCCGCCATGTCCCTGTCTCCTCCCCTTTTGCATAAGTAAAGCCGGCCGCCCAAGCCCCCCGTGCGGGTCAGTCCGCGCCAGAAAGGCGGTGGCGGTCCGGCTGATCTCCCAGTTTAGCCGGTTCGGGGTTAGGGTGTTGCGGACGGCTGGTCGCGTCTTCCCGTCGTGGCGCCCGCCCCCCTGGGCAGGAGTCGACTGGGATGGCCCCCGGCGGCGCCGTGAGGCGCCGTGCGGCCCGCGCCTCGACGCGCGGGACCGCGTGCGAAACCGTCAGGAAGGAACCAACTCGTGGTCAACGCCCCAGATCGCCGCCTCCGCCTCATGGCGGTCCATGCCCATCCGGATGACGAAGCCTCCAAGGGCGCCGCGACGATGGCGAAGTACGTCCACGAGGGCGCCACCGTCATGGTCGTGACGATGACGGGCGGCGAACGCGGCAGCGTCCTCAACCCCAAGCTCCTGGACGACCCGGCTTACCAGGGCGATCTCACGGACGTGCGCCGCGCCGAAATGGCCGCCTCCGCCGCCGCGCTCGGCGTCGAGCACCGCTGGATGGGCTACGTCGACTCCGGCCTCCCCGAGGGGGACCCGCTGCCGCCGCTGCCGAAGGGCAGCTTCGCCACGCTCGACCCGGCCGAGGCGGCCGAACCGCTGGCCGCGCTCATCCGCGAGTTCAAGCCCGACGTTCTCACGACGTACGATCCGTCCTCGGACGGCTACGCCCACCCGGACCACATCCAGACCCACATCGTCTCCGTCCAGGCCGTCGCCCAGGCCGGTGACCCCGATTACGCGCCACACGGCGTCAGGCCGTGGGCCGTCTCGAAGGTCTACTACGACCGCGGCTTCTCGCTGGCCCGTTCCCGGGCGCTGGACCAGGCCATGAAGGCCCGCGGCCTCGAGTCCCCGTTCGGTGAGTGGCTCGAACGCCACGCCCACCGGCCCGAGCGGGTTCAACCCGTCACCACGCGCATCGAGGTGGCCGAGTACTTCCCCCAGCGTGACGCCGCGCTCCGGGCCCACGCCTCCCAGATCGATCCGGACGGCTGGTTCTTCGCCGTGCCGCGCGACATCGAGGCGCAGGTCTGGCCCTGGGAGGAGTTCGAGCTGGCCCATTCGCGCGTCGAGGTCGACATCCCCGAAACCGACCTCTTCACGGGCCTCCGCTAGACCCGGCGTCGAAAGCCCCCCGCATGCGACTCACGAACGGCCTCTACCGGCTCTACGAGAAACACCTGGCCGCGGCCCTTCCGAGGTCCGCGATCCCACGGCACGTCGGCGTGATCCTCGACGGCAACCGGCGGTGGGCCCGCGAGGTCGGCCTGACGCCGGCGGCCGGCCACCAGCGCGGCGCCGACAAGATCAAGGACCTGCTCGGCTGGAGCGAGGAGGTCGGCGTCGGGCTCGTCACACTGTGGCTCCTCTCGACCGACAACCTGCGCCGCGATCCGGCCGAGCTGCACGACCTGGTCGCGATCATCGAGGACGCCGTCGACCGGTTGGCCGCCTCCGGACGTTTCCACCTGCGCCTGGTCGGCGCGCTCGACGTGCTGCCGGACGCCACCCAGGAGCGCCTGCGCCGTGCCGAGGCCCGCACCGGGTCGGTGCGCGGCCTGGCCGTCAACATCGCGATCGGCTACGGCGGCCGGCGCGAGATCGCGGACGCGGTGCGTGACCTGCTGCGCGAGAAGGCGGCCGCCGGCCTCACGTTGGAACAGGTCGCGGACCGGATCGAGCCCGAGGATATCGAGTCCCACCTTTACACGGCTGGCCAGCCGGACCCGGACCTTGTGATCCGCACGTCCGGCGAACAGCGGCTCGGCGGGTTCCTGCTGTGGCAGTCGGCCCATTCCGAGTTCTATTTCTGCGAGGCCTATTGGCCGGACTTCCGCAAGGTCGACTTCCTGCGCGCGCTGCGGTCGTACGCGGCCCGGGAGCGACGCCACGGCCGGTGACCCACTGGTCCCTGGGGGCCGGCGGGGGAAAGGCGTTAGCCTGATGGGCGTGTCAGAGACCAATCCGCCTACTTCAGCCAATTCAGCGGTCAATCCCGCCGTGAGCGCCACGAGCGTGTTCCGCCCGTTCCACAAGGTGCTGATCGCGAACCGCGGCGAGATCGCCGTCAGGATCGCCCGCGCCTGCGCCGACTCCGGCCTGGCCTCCGTCGCCGTCTACAGCGAGGAGGACCGCGACGCGATGCACGTGCGCGTCGCCGACGAGGCCTTCTCGCTGAACGGGACCACGGCGGCCGAGACCTACCTGAACATCGAGAAGATCGTCGACACGGCCCGCCGGGCCGGCGCCGACGCGGTCCACCCTGGTTACGGCTTCCTCGCGGAGTCCGCCGATTTCGCGGCCGCCGTTACGGCGGCCGGGCTCGTCTGGATCGGTCCCAGCGCCGAGGCGATCGAGGCGCTCGGCGACAAGGTCAGCGCCCGGCACATCGCCGCGTCGGTGGGCGCGCCGCTGCTGCCCGGCACGGCCGAACCCGTCGCCTCCGCCCAAGAGGTCGCGGACTTCGCCCACCAGGCCGGGTTCCCCGTCATCATCAAGGCGGCCTACGGCGGCGGCGGCCGCGGCATGCGCGTGGTCGCCAGCGAGGGCGAGATCGAGCAGGCCTTCGCTACGGCCCAGCGCGAGGCGATCGCGGCCTTCGGTCGCGGCGAGTGCTTCGTGGAGCGTTACCTGACGCATCCCAGGCACGTTGAGACGCAGTGCGTCGCGGACCGGTTCGGCACCGTCGCGGTCGTCTCGACGCGCGACTGCTCACTGCAGCGCCGCCACCAGAAGCTCGTCGAAGAGGCGCCCGCGCCGTTCCTGCCGGACCAGGTTAGGGAACGCATCGAACGGGCGTCGCGCGACATCCTGCGCGCGGCCGGGTACGTCGGCGCCGCCACCGTGGAGTTCCTCGTGGACGATGTCGCGCGGAACGGGAGCGCTTCGCCGCGGCCTTTCGCTCCTGCCGCACCGTTCCAGGGAGTGGACGATGACGGATCGACCGGTGGGACGCCATCGTCGGCTCGCGCCGGTGCCCCGGGCGGCGACGCGGACCGCTTCAGCGTCGCGTTCATGGAGGTCAACACGAGGCTCCAGGTGGAGCACCCCGTGACCGAGGAGGTCTCGAACGTCGACCTGGTGCGTGAACAGTTCCGCGTCGCGGCCGGCGAGCCGCTCGGCTACGACCACGTCCACTGCCACGGGCACGCGATCGAGTTCCGCATCAACGGCGAGGACCCGGCCAATAACTTCATGCCGGGTCCCGGCACGGTGTCCGAGCTCAGGCTGCCGGGCGGGCCGGGCGTGCGCTGTGACTTCGGGTACGAGGCCGGGGACGAGCTGTCCGGCTCGTTCGATTCGATGCTCGGCAAGGTGATCGTGCGCGGCCGCGACCGCGAACAGTGCCTGGCGCGGGCCCGGCGGGCGCTGCGCGAGACGAAGGTCGTGGGCCTCCCGACCGTGCTGGCCTTCCACCGCGCCGTGCTCGAGGAGCCGGACTTCGCGGCCCCGGGCGGCGCGGACGAGTTCCGGGTCCACACCCGGTGGATCGAGACCGATGGCGCGCCCATGCTGGAGCGGCTCGCGGCGGCCGGCGGCGAGCCGGCGGTCCAGCCCGCGCCCGCGCCCATGAGCCCGCTGCTGCACGCCACCGAGCGCGTCGTGGTCGAGGTGGCGGGGCGGCGTATGGAGGTCGTGCTGCCGGCCGGTCTGGCCCGGCTCGCCTCGGCCTCCGCGGCCAACATGGGGGCGGCGCGGCCGGGGCGGCGCACGGTGCGTCGCGCGGCCGGCGCGGTGGCTGCCGCCGGTGCGCCCGGACCGGTGGGGGCCGCGGGTGCGGCCCGGGCCGCCGGGCCCGGGGCCGTGACGGCCCCGATGCAGGGCACCGTGGTGCGCGTCGCGGTGGCCGAGGGCCAGACCGTTCAGGCCGGCGACCTCCTGGTGGTGGTCGAGGCCATGAAGATGGAGCAGCCGTTGACCGCGCCGTGCGCCGGCACGGTGACGGGTCTGGCCGCCACGGCCGGCGCGCACGTCGCCGCTGGTCAGCTCCTCTGCACGGTCACTCCCGCGTGACCGCGCCGCCCAGCGCGGCGGCGATGTGGGGCCTCAGGTACGGCGCGAGCGTGCGCGAGAAGGTCGCGCTCATGTGGCCCTCGTCGAAGTGCGTGACGACGCCGCCCACCACGCCGTAGCAGACCTGGCCGGAACAGAAGTAGCGGGTCGGGTCGAACGTGTGGACCAGGCCCGACGTGTCCTGCTGGGCGGCGGCGTAGAACGGGTCGGGGCGCAGCGCCTCCGCGGCCGGCGTGCCGCAGGCCGCGAGGTCGGCCGAGCCGGCGGCCGCGACGCAGTCCGGCACCGACTCGGAGTGGTACGGCTGGTCGCGGATCACGAGCACGGGGATGCCGGCGGCGGTCCACGTGTTCAGGGTGCGGGCGAAACCAGCCTCGACTGGGGCGAACGAGCCGGCCATCGACTGGCCGCGCACCGCGCGGCCGAGCCGGTCCGAGGTGATGACCAGGTCGTAGCCGCCGCTCGCGATCGTCTGGACCTGCCAGCGCACGAAATCCTGGCAGGTGGCCGTCGCGCCTTGGCCGTCGAAGTTCTCTTCGACGCCGAGCGCCGTGTAGCACTCGGACGCGACGTACGTGTCGACGGTCCAGCCGGCCGCCCGCGCCAGCCGTTCCAGGGCGGGCTGCCACACGCCGGCGTGGGAGTTGCCGACCAGCGCGATCCGGAGGCGCGTGCCGGCTCCGGCTTTGGGCGGGGTCACGGTCGCGGTGGCCGTCGGGCCGGCCGACTGGTTGGAGCCGGCGGCTTGGAGCGGCGTGGCGGCCACGGCCGGGTCGCTCCGGTGCCCGGTCCAGGCGGTCCGGTCCGCCGTCGCCCCGTAGGAGCAGATCTTGCGGCTCGTGAACGGCTGCCAGTTCCAGCACTGGTTCGCGCTGGCGTCCTGGACGTCGGCCATGTCCTGGGCCGCGAAGCCGGCCGAGGTCAGAAGCGTGGCGCCGTTGAAAGCGCAATTCGGGTTCTGGGCGGCGGCCGCGCCGACGCACGTGGTGTCGCCGTCGAGGGCGTGGCGGGCCGCAGCGGTGGCCGCCTGTTCGGCGCGGGCCGTGGCGCCCCAGGCCGTGCCGCCCGCCAGGCTGGAGACGAGCATGAGCGCGGCGCCGGCGGCGAAGACGCGGACCAGCGACTCGTGCCTCTGCCCCCGGCCGTGGCGGACGCGGCTCGCGTGGCCTGTGCGGTGTCGGCGGTTGGTCCGGCTCGTCGGGTCCGCGCCGCGGGGCCGGTTCCATCCGAGCGGGACGGGCCAAGCGATGCGCCCGGGCCGCCGGAACGGATCCTCGATCCAGCACTTGGAGAACCAGGCCACGAGGTAGGCGACGGCGGCCACGGCCACCGCCTCGTACCAGGTCAGCTGGTGGCCGAGCGCGGCCGGCGCGATCACGATGAACGGGAAGTGCCACAGGTACAGCGAGTAGGAGATGTCGCCCGTCAACTGGACCGGTCGGAGGCGGCACAGCCGGTGCGGGCCGTACGGGACGTCATCGGACTCGGCCACGATGAAGAGGGCCGCGCCCACGGTCGGCAGCAGTGCCCACGATCCGGGAAATGGTGTCCCCGAAGACGAGACGGCGGCGGCAACGGCGATCAGCCCGAGGCCCGCCCACGCCGTGAGCGCCCGCACCGGCGCGGCGTTCGGCAGCCGGGCCCAGCCCGCCAGGATCCGCGGCGTGGCCAGCGCCGCGAGCCCGCCCAACGCGAGCTCCCACATCCGGGTCGGCGTGATGAAGTAGGCGGCGTCCGGGTTCACGGCGGTCTCATGGAGGGAGAACAGGAACGAGGCGGCGGCCACAGCCGTCAGCCCGGCCGCCAGCCACGGGCCGCCGGCCCGGCCGGAATCACCAGAACCGCCGGGAAGGGCGTCCGATGCCGCCGGTCCGGCCGGGCGGTGACGCCGCCGCCACGTGACCGCGGCCCACGCGAGCAGCCCGATGACGATGGGCCAGACGAGGTAGAACTGCTCCTCGACCGACAGCGACCAGAAATGCTGGAACGGGCTCGTGGCCGTGCCCTGCGCGAAATAGTCGACCGCCTGGCGGGCCAACACCCAGTTCTGCGCGTAGAGCGCCGAGGAGATCGCCTGCTGGGCCAGATGCCGGAACATCGTGCTCGGCAACCAGACCAACCCGGCGGCGAGGGTCACGAGGATCGCCACGTTGGCGGCGGGCAACAGGCGGCGCACACGCCGGGACCAGAAGGCCGCGAGATCGCGCGGCCGGCGCGGCGGGTGGCGCAGCAGGTGCGAGGTGATGAGGTAGCCGGAGATCACGAAGAAAACGTCGACGCCGACGAACCCGCCGGGCAGCAACCCGGGCCACAGGTGCCCCACGAGCACGAGCAGCACGGCCACGGCGCGAAGCGCCTGGATGTCCCGGCGCAGCCTCCGGCGCGGCGGGGCCTGGGCAGGAGCGCGCGACGGTGCATTCCAGCTGGTTGTTGTGAGGCTCAAGGCGCCCTTCCTGCCGCCTGACCTGGTCAGGGTTCGTAGTCGGTTGGCACCGGCTGGGGCCGGCGGATGGGGCAGTTACCGGCACCGTAACACCCCATCCTGGGATTCTGTTCCGGTTGACCGCAGGCAAGTCTGGCGGCGTCTTGACCGGCCCCAGTCACCGGGGGCGGGAGGCGAGCCACGTGGCCAGAGCGGAGGCGGCGATCACGCAGGCCACCCCGAGCAGCTGGAGCGGGGCCAGGTGCTGGCGCAGGAAGATCAGGCCCGAGGCCGTGGCCGCGACCGGGGCCAAAGATTCGAGGATCGAGAACAGGGCCGCCGGGATGCGGCGCAGCGCGATCATCTCCAACGCGTACGGCAGCGCGGACGACCCGATCGCGACGATCAGGCCCAGGCCCAACGTGGACGGGCGCGCCAACGACGCCCCGGCCGTCCAGATGCCGAACGGCGCGACCGCGACCGTGCCGACCACCATCGCGAGCGTCAGCCCGTCGAGCCCGTGGACCGCCTTGCCGACCTGGCGCGAACCGACGATGTAGCCGGCCCAACAGGCCCCCGCCCCGAGCGCCAGCGCGATCCCGGCCGCGTCGAGCCGCCCCACCGCGCCCTCGCGCAGCAACACGACCCCGGCGAAGGCCAGTGCCGCCAATCCGGCCGCCGCCTTGCGGTGCGCCAGCACCACGGACAGCACGAGCGGGCCGACCGTCTCGATCGTCACGGCCGCTCCGAGCGCGATGCGGTCGAGCGCGAGGTAGAACAGCGAGTTCATGGCCGTCATCGTCAGGCCGTACTCGAGGATCCAGCCCCAGTCGCGGCGGCTGTGGCCGCGCCACTCGGGCCGGACCGCGATCATGAGGACAACCGCGGCCAGCCCGATGCGCAGCGTCGCCATGCCGAGCGGGCCAACCCTCGGGAAGAGCGTGACGGCCAGGGCTGCGGAGGCCTCGTAGGAGACGGTGGCGCACAGCACCATGACCACGCCGCTGGGCCTCACGCGCTGCTTCACCGCCACGACACCCAAGGGTAGGCCACCGCCCGGCCGGCCACCCGGCATCGTGCGCCCCGCCCCGCCCGGCCGCCCCACCGGTCCCGCCCGCCCCGCCCGCCGCTCCGCTAAGCTGAAAACGCATTGACACTGCTCCCTTACACGAGTGCCCCTCGAAGAAGGTTTCCCCCATGACACGGCACTGTGGCGTTCCTGACCACGCCCATTCCGATCTTCAACCGAACAGACCCGAGACCGCGCCGTCGCGGCTCAAACCGCACCACACCACCCGCCGCCTGCGCCGCGGCGCCCTGATCGGCGCCGCCGCCGCGATCGCGGCCGGGCTCCTCGCCGGACCCGTCACCGGAGCGGTCCCGACGCCATCGGCCGTCGTCAAGGCCGCCCCCGCAGCCGCCGCACCGGTCTACGACACCTCGACCCTCGACCCGACCTCGCGCGACTCGGTGCGGAACGCCTACCAGAACTGGTTCCTGCCCGCCCTCGACGTGCCGACCGGGTGGAACGGCGACACGGCGACCTGCGCACCGGCCGGCTTCTCGAGCGACGCCCACGAGGCGATGCTCCAAGCCGTCAACTACCTGCGCGCCATGGCCGGCGCCCCGGCCCTCACCGAGAACACCTCAGGGGCGGCCACGGAACAGGCCACGGCTCTCCTGATGAGCGCGAACGGCCAGCTCAGCCACACGCCGCCGCCGTCGTGGCGGTGCTACGGCGCCGCCGCCGCGGCCGCGGCCAGCACCTCGACGCTCTCGCTCGCCTCACAACCCGACAACGCGGCCGCCGGAATCCTCATCCAGGCCACCGACCTCGGCTCCGCCAACGTCTCGGTGGTCGGGCACCGGCGCTGGCTGCTCGACCCGGCGCTCGCCCAGGTCTCGCTCGGCGCCACGGACCGCGCCCAGGCCGTCGGCGTCATGGGACAGGCGACGGCGACACCGGCCGGCGACTGGATCGCCTACCCGTCCGCCGGCTACTTCCCGGCCGAGCTGCTCGACAGCCCCGTGAAGGCCGCGCCCTCCGCCACCGACAACGTCTCGTGGTCCCTGTCCTACCCGGGGGCCGATTTCTCCGGCGCCACGGTCCGGGTCACGAACATGGCGAACGGCCAACTCGTTCCCGTCACCCAGTACCCCACCGGCGTGAGCGACGTGAAGATCGGGGTGAACAGCCTCGTGTGGAGCCTCGACGCGACCACGGTGACGAACGCGCTCAACGGCCTGGCCTACGGCGACGGCTCCGAGGCGGACTTCAAGGTCGAGGTCGCGGGGATCCAGGGCGCCTCCAGCCCGACCCATGCCTACGTGGTCCAGCTGTTCCGCGCGGCCGGCGACCCGCCCAGCGCCGGATCGCTCTACTACACCGCATCCCCCGATCCCAACGCGGTCAATGTCGGCACGACGCTGACGTTCAACCCCAGCGGTTGCACCACCGCCCAGGACGTGACGTGCGCCTTCCAATGGTTGCGCGGCCAGGACATCATTCCGGGCGCGACCAGCGCCTCCTACCAGGTCGCCGCGTCCGATGCCGGCCAGTGCGTCCGCGCGTGGATCCGCGTCTCCCAGCCCGCTCACCGCACACTCGACACGTACACGAGCTGCTTCGACATCCCGGCGGCCCCGGGCACCGTGGGCCCGGGCCAGTCCGGCACGGCCCAGAACGCGCCCTCCGGCGTCGTCACCGGGCAGGCCCCCCGCATCCACATCACGGTGAAGATCAAGGGCTCCGCCAGGGCCGGCCACAAGCTCAAGGCCGTCGTCAAGACGAAACCGGCCAAGTCCGTGAAGAAGACGTACCGCTGGTACCGCGCGGGCAAGAAGATCAAGGGCGCCACGCACAGCACCTACAAGGTCAAGTCCCGTGACCGCGGCCACAAGCTGAAGGTGAAGGTCACGGCCAAGCGCGCCGGCTACCGGACGGCCACGAAGACCTCGAAGTCGGTCAAAATCAAGCGTTGACCCAGGGCTGTCAACGCGGGGCCGTCAGCGCCTCGATGAGGTCCTCCAGCAGCGCCGAGGCGACGTTGTACAGCGGGATCCGTTCATCCCGGGGGTCAAGGCCCAGCTCCAACGCGGCCCGGACCGCGTCCGCGCCGGCCGTGCCGGTCCCGCCGGTCTCGTCGCGCACCGCCAGCAGTGCGAGGGTCTGCACGGCCTCGGCCTGCTCCGGGGTCTCGATGCCAATCGACTCCGACAGTGCGAGCCTCAGGTCGTTGAGCCCGGCGGCCATGGCTTCCGCGCTGGCACGGTCCAGCTCGAACCTGTCCTCGACCGCGTCGCGCAACCGGCCGGCCAGCTCAAGCAGCCGTTTGGCTTTCAGGCCGGACAGGTCCTCGCGCGTCAGGTGCGCGAACTCGGCCGCCAGCGCCTGGTCGGAGAAGCTGGCGCGCGGCAGCACGCGCCTGAGCGGCGCCGTGCCGACGCCTGATCCGAACAGGGCCGCGTACGGCCCACCCGTGAGCCCGGGCTGAGCCGGTCCGCCGAGGACGGCGGCCAGCCCCGTGGCCGCTTGGGCGAGGATCTCCCGGGTGACGGGGTCCAACCGGCCCGCCACGCCGCCATCGTCCATGGGTCGAAAACCGAACGGCCGGGCCATTTCAGGCGTCTTCCGGCTGGTAGGTGGCCCACAGGCCGTACGAATGCATGGCCTCGACGTGCCGCTCCATCGGTTCGCGCGGCCCCGAGGCGACCACGGCCTTGCCCTCGGTGTGGACCTTCAGCATGAGTTTTTCCGCCTTGGCGCGCGTGTACCCGAAGTAGGTTTGGAACACGTAGGTGACGTAGCTCATGAGGTTGACCGGATCATCCCAGACGATGACGACCCACGGTCGTCCGAGCCGCCCGTCGGCGCGCGCCTCGGTTTGGCCCGCCGGCCGCACCAG
>JAISIU010000003.1 GCA_031261885.1 Bifidobacteriaceae bacterium | reverse complement strand
CACTCCTACCCGCACTGCTGGCGCTGCCAGACCCCGCTGATCCAGCGGCCCGTGTCCTCGTGGTTCGTGGCCGTCACGAAGTTCCGCGACCGCATGGTGGAGCTGAACCAAGGCATCACGTGGTCGCCCGCGCACGTGCGCGACGGCCAGTTCGGCAAGTGGCTGGAGGGTGCGCGCGACTGGTGCGTCTCCCGCAACCGCTACTGGGGTTCGCCGATCCCCGTGTGGCAGTCCGACAACCCGGACTATCCGCGCACGGACGTCTACGGCTCGCTCGACGAGCTGGAACGCGACTTCGGGGTGCGGCCCACGGACCTGCACCGGCCCGCCATCGACCAGCTGACCCGCCCCAACCCGGACGACCCGACCGGCCAGTCCACGATGCGGCGCGTGCCCGAGGTCCTGGACTGCTGGTTCGACTCCGGCTCCATGCCGTTCGCCCAGGTCCACTACCCGTTCGAGAACCGCGAATGGTTCGAGCAGCACTACCCGGGCGACTTCATCGTCGAGTACATCGGCCAGACCCGCGGCTGGTTCTACCTGCTGCACGTGCTGGCCACGGCGCTGTTCGACAGGCCGTCGTTCAAGACGTGCGTGACCCACGGCATCGTGCTCGGCAACGACGGCACCAAGATGAGCAAGTCGCGCCGCAACTACCCGGACGTCTCCGAGGTGTTCGACAGGGACGGCTCCGACGCGATGCGTTGGTTCCTCATGAGCTCGCCGATCCTGCACGGCGGGAACCTGATCGTCACCGAGGACGGCATCCGCGACGCGGTCCGCCAGGTGCTGCTGCCGCTGTGGAACACGTGGTTCTTCTACGCGCTGTACTCGAACGCCGCGCGCGGCGGCGAGGGGCTCCAGGGCCGTCGCATCACGGCCGAGGACGTCCCGGGGCTCGGCGAGATGGACCGCTACATCCTGGCCCGCACGCGCCGGCTCGTGTCCCGGCTCACCGAATTGCTCGACACGTTCGAGATCCCCGACGCCTGCGAGGCGGTCCGCGAATACCTCGACGTGTTGACCAACTGGTACGTGCGCGGCTCCCGCGACCGCTTCTGGAAGGAGGACCCGGCGGCGTTCAACACGCTGTACACGGTCCTCGAAACCCTGTGCCGGGCCATCGCCCCGCTGCTGCCGCTCATCACCGAGGAGATGTGGCGCGGGCTCACGGGCGGCCGGTCCGTCCACCTGTGCGACTACCCGGCCGTCGGGGACGGGGCCGCCGATGATCAGGCGCTGCCGGACGCGCCCGAGCTGGTCGCGGCCATGGACCGCGTCCGCCACGTCGTCTCCGCCGCGCTGGGCCTGCGCAAGGCCCGCGGCCTGCGCGTGCGCCAGCCGCTGTCCCGGCTCACGGTCATCGACCGGGCGGCCGACCGCCTCGCGCCGTTCGCGCCCGTCATCGCCGGCGAGGTCGACGTCAAGGCCGTCGACGTGGTGCCCCTGACCGAGGACGCGGCCGCCCGTTACGGCGTCCGCGAGGTCCTGTCCGTCAACGCCCGCGCGGCCGGCCCCCGGTTGGGCCGTGCCGTCCAGGGCGTCATCAAGGCCGTCAAGGCCGGCCAGTGGGAGGTCCGGGACGGCCAGGTGGTCGCCCTCACCGCCGATGGCGCGGTGCCGCTCGTCGAGGGAGAGTACACCAAGCGGACCGAGGTGGAGGGGGCGTCCGATGCCGTCGCCGCGGCCGTGCTCGACGCCGCGGGTTTCGTGGTCCTCGACACCCAGCTCACTCCCGAGCTCGAGGCCGAGGGCTACGCCCGCGACATGGTCCGGCTGGTCCAGGACGCGCGCAAGGCCGCCGGCCTGCACGTCACCGACCGGATCAAGCTGCGGCTGGAGGTGCCGGCCGCCCACGTGGCCGACGTCGAGGCCAACCGCGAGCTCGTCTGCGCGGAGACGCTGACCGTCGACTTCGACTTGGTCGCGGCCGCCGGGGACGACCCGGTGGCGCACGTCGCGGCCGTGGCGGGGCCGGCATCGGCGGCGGACAAGAACTGAACTGAGAACCGACGATGACGGCCGGCCCCCGGGTGGGGGACGGCGGCATCGGCGGCGGTACGGAAAGTAAGGAGAGCGTGACGGCGACGGCTCACGGAACAGGGAAGACGGCATCGGGCGCCCCGAAGGCGGACCGGGCCGGCAAGAAGGCGGCCGCGGCCGAGCGGCGCGCCGCGAAGCGCACGGCCGAGGACGCCCAGATGGCCGAACGGGCCCAGCAGATCTACCGCGACATGTTGGGGCGCGCGCCGGAGCACGACTTCGACCCGAAACTCGACCGTGTCCAGCAGGTGTTGGACCTGCTCGGCGGGCCGCAACACGACTACGAGGTGGTGCACGTGGCCGGCACCAACGGCAAGACCTCCACCACCAGGATGATCGCCTCGCTGCTGGCCGCGCGCGGCCTCAGGGTCGGTTTCACCACCTCGCCGCACCTGACGAGCGTGCGTGAACGCATCCAGATCGACGGCCGGCCGATCAGCCCGGCGGATTTCGTCGCCACGTGGGCCGAGGTCGAACCGATCATCGACCTCGTGGACGCGAAGTCCGTGGCCGAGGGCGGGCCCAAGCTCTCGTTCTTCGAATGCATGATCGTCATGGCGTTCGTCGCGTTCTCGAACGCGCCCGTGGATGTCGCGGTGGTCGAGGTCGGCATGGGCGGCCGTTGGGACGCCACGAATGTCGTGGATTCCCAGGTACAGGTCATCATGCCGATCTCACGTGATCACGAACGCTGGCTGGGCCACGACCTGGCCTCGATCGCGGGCGAGAAGGCCGGGATCCTGCGCGCCGGCGGGCGGGCCGTGATCTCCGCCCAGGCGCCCGAGGCGGCCGGCGTGTTCGAGGACAAGCTGGCGGCGCTCGAGAGTGACGCGGTGTGGCAGGACCGCGACTTCGGCGTCGAGACGCGCACGCCGGGCGTGGGCGGGCAGCTGCTGACGCTGCGCGGGCCGTCCGGCGCCATCTACACCGACGTGTTCCTGCCGCTGTTCGGGGCCTACCAGGCTCAGAACGCGGCCTGCGCGCTGGCGGCCGTCGAGGAGTTCTTCGCGCCCGAGGAAGGCCCGGTGGCGTTGCCCGCCGCCATGGTCGAGGAGGGCTTCGGCAAGGCGAGCTCGCCGGGCCGCATGGAGATCGGCCGGCGGTCGCCGCTGGTCCTGATCGACGCCGCCCACAACGTGGCCGGCGCCGAGGCCCTGGTGGCCGGCGTGCGCGAGTCGTTCCCGATGAAGCTGATCGGCGTGGTCGGCATCCTGGGCGACAAGGACGCCGAGGGCATCCTCGGGCTGCTGGAGCCCGTGCTGGACCGGGTCGTGATCACGCGGTCGAGCTCGCCCCGGGCGATCGAGCCGGAGGAGCTCGCGGTGATCGCGCGGGACGTGTTCGGCGAGGACCGCGTCGAGGTCGTGGAACGCCTCGACGACGCCCTGGCCCGCGGCATGGAGATCGCGGAGATCCAGGGCGGCGACGACCCGGCGCCGATCGCGCCGGCGGTGCTCGCGGCCGGTTCCGTCACGATCGCGGCCGAGGTCCGGATCCTGCTCGGCATCGGCGGCGACCTGTAGGGCGCGTTGTCAATTGATCCCGAGGTTTGAGCCATGGAATCCGTGATTTGAGGGCTCAAACCTCGGGATGAACCCTGGGGCTGGCAGGATTGGAGGTCCGCGGGTGGCGCCCGCAGACCTGACCCGAGAGAAAGGAACGCCCAGTGCGGCTGCTACTGATCCGGCACGGACGCATCGTCTCCAACGACCTCAACATGCTCGACACCCGCCTGCCCGGCCCGCCGTTGAACGAGCGCGGCCAGGCGCAGGCCGCCGCGCTGGCCCAACGGCTCGCGCTGGTCTCAATCGACGCCGTGTTCAGCTCCCCGGCGCGCCGCGCCGTCGAGACGGCCCAGCCGCTGGCTCGCGCCCTCGGGCTGGACATCACCGAGCTGCCCGGGCTCAAGGAACTGTCCGCCGGGGACCTCGAGGGCCAGTGCACGGACGGCGACCAGCTCGACTAC
The DNA here is from genome assembly GCA_031261885.1 of Bifidobacteriaceae bacterium. GTDB lineage: Bacteria > Actinomycetota > Actinomycetes > Actinomycetales > WQXJ01 > JAISIU01. Next base: position 359 of record JAISIU010000003.1, on the reverse strand, counting down.
GCGAAGATGGCCTACCAGTGGATGACGGCCTCGGGCCCCGACTACGGCAGGCTGCCCGGCGGGGAGACCCGCGATGGGTTCCTGGCCCGCATGGACCAGGCCATCGCCCAGGTCGCCGCCGCCCTCGGCGAGCCACGGCGCGGAACGGAAGGGCCGGCATCGGGCGCACCGCTGAGCGGAACCGGTGCGGCGGCATCAGGCACGGTTCCAGGCGGAAGGCCGGCGACGGCATCGCCGGCTGTTCTCACGGCGGCCGTCGTCTCGCACGGCGGAGCGATCGGCACGTGGGTGTCGATCCGGGCGCGCGGCGGCGGCAAGGTCGCCTCGCGGCTGTTCCACGGCGTGCTGCCGAACACCGG
>JAISIU010000306.1 GCA_031261885.1 Bifidobacteriaceae bacterium | reverse complement strand
AGTTCTCGCCGGCGCGCGAGAAATAGACCACTACGGTGCCCATGCGGCTGCGCCCTCCTTGGCCGGTGACCGTCCACTGTTCGCTGTCAGCAGAATTACGTCGCCTAATTTACGCCCCCGACGCCGCCCCGCGCACGGACGACCGTACCGCGGCCGTCCGGCATCGTACCCCGCAACTTCGCACCGACGATGGCGCGCCCCACCCTCAGCAGCGCACCGCACCCGACGCCGCGACCGCCGCTTTCCCAGGCACCCCACCACACGCTCAGGCCGGCTTACGGATTCGCCCGTTCGAATAGGGGCTGACGCCATCCGGCCGTTCCGCCGTCATCGTCGCCGCGAGGGCGTGCCGCCGATCGATCCGCCGCCTGGCCCCCACGGCCGCGGCCAGGCGGCGAACCGCCAGCACGGCCGGGCCCGAACGGGCGTAGGTGCGGAACTCGAAATCGGGGACATCGGCCCACCGCTCCGCGACGAGCAGCGGCGTCAGGTCCGGCAGGCCGAGGACCCGGCAGATCTCGCGGTTCGGATCAGGAAAGTCCGGCTGGTTCAGCAGGCGGAGCAGCGCGGCCCGGTCCCAGTCCCACCGCGTGAGCCAGCCCGACTGCTCGACGAACAACTCGTTCACCCCCGGCGGAGGCGGTGGCACCATGACCCACCGCCCGTGCCACACGGCCCGCGCGACGGCCGAACCGCCGCGGTACACGTTGATCGCCAGCTCCTCCCCGGTCGCACGGAACTCGCTGACCCCGAAATCATCCCCGACCCGCTGGCTCCACGCCACCGCGAACGCGGTCCAATCCTCCGCGTTGCCCGACGTGGGACGGACCACGAGGAGATCCTCCGTGACGTTCGCGACCGAGGTCGGACCGAAAGCATGGGCCGGATAGCTCAGCTCCGGGCCGGCCGGACCGAAGAACATGCGGTGGTCGACCCGTTCGGCATGCTCCGGCAGGTCGAACAGGGAGTCGAAACGCTTGAGCAGCGGCTCCGGACCGGTCAGGGGCGTCCGCACAGCCTCGGCCACGGCGGCGGCGGCATCACGCTCCGCGTCGCGGGCCAGGGTGGGAGCGAAGGCGCCGGCCACGGTCTGCGCCAACAACCCGACCTCCGCGTCGTCCGAGAGGAAGTCCAACGGGACGTCGCCCGCCGGACGGTCCGAGGCCCAGCGCACGGCCGCATAGGACGTCGTGTGCGTGTGCGCGCTGAGCCGCATCTGCCGGCCGCTCGGCTCCGTGTCCGTCGCGACGCAAACCCACGGTTGCACGGAGGGCATCGTGTAAACCTCGAGCCCCGGCACGGGCGTGTGGATGATGCAGGTGGAAAAACCCCGGTGAGTGGGGCTGATCATCGCCACCACACCGGACGCGGACATGCGGCCCACGAGAACGTCTTGGGGAATCTGGCTGAACGCCACCATTGTGTGACGCAGCGCGGGTAGTGCACGCTTCGAAGCCACGTCGACTCCTTCCAGCAGCACCGACAAGGTCGGTTCTTGGCGAAGCGGGGCTCGGGTCCAGGGATGGCGCACTCCCTATAAGGTCAACGTAGCACCAGGTCGCGCGGCCGCATGGGACCTGGGCTGCGCAAACGATTGTGAAAAACCGTCGGCACACGCCCGAACCCCGGCCAGCGGCACCCGCCCGAACACCGATCCGGCGGTTGCCCCACCGCGCGCACCGGATGTCGGCTCGGGAGGCCGGGCCGGCACCGCGCTCAGGCCCCGAGCGGCCGCCTCTGGTCCGTGCCCCACGACCGGTCCGTCGCGATGCGCGCCAGGCTCAGCCCGATCGCCATGCCCGCGATCGTCAACACCGCCTGGAAAGCGTTCTGGAAAACCTGGGCCTGGGCGCCGCTGGAGAGGAACACGAGCGCCCGGAAGGCGTAGGCCCCCGGCACGAGGATGATCGCGGCCGGCACCGCGAGCGTGACCTCGGCCAACGTGGTGCGCCACGCGATGACGTAGGCGAGCAGCCCGAGCGCGAGCGCCCCGGCGGCCGACGCCGCCCACACCGGGGCCCCGGCCCGCACGAGCCCGAGCTTCACGAGGTTCGCGACAATCCCGACGGCCCCGGCGCACAACGCGCCCCGGATCGGCGTGTTGAACATGACGGCCCACCCGGCCACACCGACGCCGCTGGCCACGGCCGCCAGCACCCAGCCGAGCAGCACGGGCAGGGCGTGCGGCGGCAACGGGTCCGGCGTCACGTCGATGACCCACGTGACGACGAGCAGCGCACCGGCCGCGGCCGCCAGGATCATGAAGGCGTGCGCCAAACGCGACAGGCCGGCCGTCATATCGGTCTTGACGAGGTCGAACAGTGCCGTCACAAGCGGATACCCGGGAACCAGGAAGATCAGGGCCGGGACGTATCCGGCCGAGTGCGGCGTGGTGTCGCCCGTCGCCAAGCTCAGCAGAGCCGTGACGCCGATGTAGCAGAACGCCGCGACCAGTCCGCCGGCCAGCGCCTGCAGGTACACGTTGACGTGCCGCTTGCCGAGGAGCGCCCTGAGGAACTGGCCGAGGAACGCCCCGACGAACACGCCGAACAGCTCCACGGCCCACGCGTTGTTCAAGTAGCCGACCGCCGTGCAGGCCAGGGCCGTGGCCAACGCGTTCAACCACGGCGGGTAGATCCGTTTGAGATGGTCGATGCCGTCCAGCTCCCGCTCGACGTCCATCGGCGTGGCGCCCGGCCCGAGGCGGCCCGCGAGCGCCTCCAGCCGGGTCAGCTTGTCGGCGTTGACCGACACGGAATGCACCTGGCCCACCTGCGTGCGGAACTCCGCGCCCCGGAACAGCGTGACCGTCACCTCGGTCAGCGTGACGTGGGATTGCAGCCACTCGACGCCGAGCGCGGCCGCCACCTGGCCCATGGCGAGCCGGACGCGGTAGGTCTCGGCGCCGGCGGACAGCAGCGCCTTGCCGGTCCGGACGATGGCATGGGCCTCCGGCGCCATGTTGTCCCCCTGCACGTGGGGGTGATGGGACAGGCCAACGGCCACCTAGGCCACCTCTTCTTGCTCTCGATCCGCCGCGCC
>JAISIU010000294.1 GCA_031261885.1 Bifidobacteriaceae bacterium | reverse complement strand
CTGAGCGCCCGCCGCCCCCCGCGCGGGCCGCGCCTAGCCCCCCGGGGTGGGGCCCCGTCACTTTTCCGGGGCCCCACCCCTCCTTTTGGGGAAGAAACGTCCGATGGCGGCGCCCACCGCGTGCGGTGGCGGAACCCGGGCGGGGCGCGGCGGCGCGCACACACTAATATGTCCCAGCGTGACCGCTGATCTCGATAAAGATCCTTCCGCCGTGGCACGCATGTTCGACGCCGTCGCCGCACGCTACGACCTCACGAACAACGTCCTGTCCCTCGGGGCCGTGCTGGCCTGGCGGCGGGCCGTCGTCAGCGCTCTCGACATCGTGCCGGGGGACCGGATCCTCGACCTCGCGGCCGGCACCGGCACCTCGTCGCGGGCGCTCGCGGACGCGGGCGCGGACGTCGTCGCGGCCGATTTCTCGCGCGGCATGGTCTTCGAGGGCGCCCGTGCGGGCGTGCCGGCCCGGTTCGTCGTGGCCGACGCCCAGGCCCTCCCGTTCGCCGACGGCGCCTTCGATGCCGTCACGATCTCGTTCGGGCTGCGCAACGTCCACGACACGCCGGCCGCGCTGGCCGAGATGGCCCGCGTGACGCGGCCGGGCGGCCGGCTGCTGATCGCCGAGTTCTCCCACCCGTCGAGCGCCGTCTTCGGCGCCCTCTACAGCCTCTACCACCGCTTCGCCTTCCCCGTGCTGGCCCGCCTCGTGTCCTCGGACCCGGACGCCTACGGCTACCTCACGAAGTCGATCGAGGCCTGGCCCGACCAGGTCGCCCTCGCCGCCCTGATCCGGGAGGCCGGCTGGGAGCATGTCGCCTACCGCGATCTGACGGGCGGCATTGTGGCCCTGCACCGCGCCTACAAGCCGGTGTGAGATTTGTCATAGGCCGCGTCGGAAGTGGTTTTCCCGTCCGCGCCTCCCGCCGGGCGCGACTAAACTTTCCTCGGCAGCTTTGGCGTCTCGCCAGCGCGCCCCGACCTCCGAAGGATGTGAGATGACCCGCCAGCCCCATGGTGACGCCGACGTCATCGTCGTCGGGGCCGGCCCCGCCGGCAGCACGGCCGCCGCTCACCTGGCCCGCGGTGGGGCACGCGTCATCGTCCTCGAGAAGGCCACCTTCCCGCGCGACAAGGTCTGCGGCGACGGCCTCACGCCGCTCGCCGTCAAGGAACTGGGCGCGCTCGGGCTCACGCCCGGCGCGGATTGGTGCCGCCAACGCGGACTGCGTGTGCGCGGCGGCGGCCACGAACTCGAACTGCCCTGGCCCGTCGTGGCCGGGTTCCCCACCTACTCGCTGACCCGTCCGCGCGCGGAGTTCGACACCGCGCTGGCCCGGCACGCCCAAGTCCTCGGTGCGCGCGTCGCGGAGGGCGTCACGGCCACGGACGTCGTGCGCGGCCCGGATGGCGCCGTCAGCGGCGTCGAGACCCGTCCCAGCCCTGGTGCCCAGGCGAACGGCCTGCCCACCACGCTGCACGCCCCGATCGTGCTGGCCGCGGACGGCGCGGCCGCCCGCCTCGCCCGCAAGGCCGGCCGGCACCAGCTGGAACACCGGCCCATGGGCGTCGCCGCCAGCGCGTACTTCCGCACCGAGCGTGAGACCGACATGATGGAGTCCTACTTGGAGTTGTGGGACGGCCCGGTCGGCAAGAGCAACCTCATGCCGGGCTACGGCTGGATCTTCCCCGTCGCGCCCGGCCTCGTGAACGTCGGCCTCGGCACCGTTTCCTCACACCCGGCGGGCGCCCAGCGCGCCTCGGCCGGCGCCAGCCTGGAGAAATGGGCGGCCGCGCTGCCGGACTGGCGCCTCACGCCGGACCGGCGGGTCGGCCGGATCCGCTCCGGGGCACTGCCCATGGCGATCAACCGGGCGCCCCTCGCGGCCGGTGGGCTGCTGCTGCTCGGCGACGCCGCCGGGCTGGTCAGCCCGTTCAACGGCGAGGGGATCGGGCACGCCATGGTCTCCGGCCGAATCGCCGCGGCGGCCGCACTGTCCGCCCTCGGCCGCACCACGGCGCAGGGACGCGAACTGGCATTGAACGCGTACGGACGTGCAATCGGCCAGGAGATAGGAGGATACTTTGCTCTTGGCCGAATCTTCGTCCGCTTGATCGAGCGTCCGCAGGTGATGAACCTGTGCACCCGCTACGGTCTCCCACGGCCCGTTCTCATGCGGTTCGTCATGAAGTTGCTGAGCGGCGTCTACGCACGCCGCGGCGGCGACTGGATGGACCGCGTGATCCGCACGGCGACACGTGCGGTTCCGGCAGTGCGGACGTGAGGGACGGGCGAGACGTGAGGACAGCTTTGGACGCGGGGCAATACCGCGAACCGGAAGGTGAGGACCGGCGATGGTCCGGAAAAGGAAGTGGAGGCTCCGGTGAGTAACACCTATGTGCCGATCTTCGTGGCGGCGGCCGTGGCGGCCTTCCTGGCGCTGGCCGGGCTCGGCGTCAGCTGGATCCTCGGCCCGCACCGTTACAACCGCGCCAAGCTCGAGGAGTACGAGTGCGGCATGATGGCGTCTCCGCACGCTCGTGGCGGCGGCCGCTTCCCGGCCCGCTTCTACCTCGTGGCCATGACGTTCATCATCTTCGACATCGAGGTTGTCTTCCTCTACCCGTGGGCCACGAACTTCACGCACCTCGGGTTGTTCTCCGCGATCGCGATGATGGGCTTCCTCCTCCTCATCACCGTTCCTTATATCTATGAGTGGCGTCGCGGCGCCCTCGGCTGGGAAGAGTGAGGCGGTAAACATGCCAGACGGCATCGAGGGCATGGGACCAGATTTCCTGCTGTCCAATGTCTCCAAACTGGTGGGCGTGCTGCGCGCCGGCTCCACCTGGCCCGTGACCATGGGCCTGGCCTGCTGCGCCATCGAGATGATGGCCGGCGGCACGGCCCGCTTCGACCTCTCGCGCTTCGGCATGGAGGTGTTCAGGGCTTCACCGCGCCACTCCGACCTCATGATCGTCTCGGGCCGCGTGTCGCAGAAGATGGCGCCCGTGGTGCGCCAGGTCTATGACCAGATGCCGGACCCGAAGTGGGTCATCTCGATGGGCGCCTGCGCTTCCAGCGGCGGCATCTTCAACAACTACGCGCTGGTCCAGGGCTGCGACCACGTCGTGCCGGTCGACATCTACCTGCCGGGCTGCCCGCCCAGGCCGGAGATGCTGATCCACGCGATCTACGAGCTGCACCAGCAGATGAAGAAAGAGCCGCTCGGCCGCAACCGCGAGAAGGTCGCGCGCGCCGTCGAGGCGGCGGCGCTGGCGGCGGCCCCGCTGGACGCGGTGGAAGGGGTGCCGGCGTGAGCGATAACCAGGTGCAAGTGACCGGCGGCGGCGCCGAGAGCGCCGCCCGGACCGGTACCGTGATCGCCCAGCGGCACGGCGCTTTCGGCGCCAGCGGCGCGGGCGACGTCACGGGCTTCGGCGGGTTCGCCGAACAGGTGACCATGCCCGGCCCGTCGAGCCGGCCGTACGGCGGCTACTTCGACGAGGTGGTCGACTCCCTGACCCAGGCCCTTGAGGCCAAGGCGCCCACGGCGATCGAGAAGGTGGTCGTGGACCGCGGCGAGCTGACCGTCTACGTCCGGCGCGAGGATCTCGTGGCCGTTATGATGGCGCTGCGCGACGAGCCAGCGCTGCGGTTCGAGCTGTCGCTCGGCGTGACCGGCGTCAACTACCCGCTCGACAAGGGCCGCGAGCTGCACGCCCTCTACCACCTGACGTCGCTGACGCACGGCGGGCGCAACATCCGCGTCGAGACCACGTGCCCGGACGCGGACCCGCACATCCCCTCGACCGTCTCGGTCTACCCGGCCAACGACTGGCACGAGCGCGAGGCGTGGGACATGTTCGGCATCGTCTTCGACGGGCACCCGGGCCTGGCCCGGATCCTCATGCCGGACGATTGGGTGGGCCACCCGCAGCGCAAGGACTACCCGTTGGGCGGCATCGGCGTGCAATTCAAGGGCGCCACGACACCGCCCGTCGCTGAGAGGAGGCGCTACTTCTGATGACCGACACCATGCCCCATGCGCCGGCGCCGGCGCCAGACGAGGTGATGGACGATTCCGCGTTCGTGCTGGCGCACGGCGGGGATTGGAACGACGTGGCCAGCGAGGTGGCGCGGCTCCAGGAGGAGCGGATCGTCATCTCGATGGGCCCGCAGCACCCGTCGACCCACGGCGTGCTCCGCCTCGTCCTCGAACTGGACGGCGAGTACGTCAAGGAGACCCGCGTCGGGCTCGGCTTCCTCCACACCGGCATCGAGAAGACCATGGAGGCGCGCAGCTGGAACCAGGCCGTCACGATGGTCTCGCGTTGCGACTACGTCGCCTCGATGTGCAACGAGCTGACGTACTGCCTCGCGGTCGACAAACTGCTCGGCATCACGGACCAGATCCCGGAGCGCGCGCAGATCATCCGCGTGCTGATCGCGGAGCTGGCCCGCGTGTCCTCGCACCTCGTGGCCCTTGGCTCGCTCGGCAACGAGCTCGGCGGGACCACGCTCATGACGGTCACGTTCCGCGGCCGCGAGTACATCCTGAACTTCTTCGAGGCCGTCACGGGCCAGCGCATGAACAACGCGTTCATCAGGCCGGGCGGCGTCGCCCACGACATCCCGGACGAGGCGATCGACCAACTGATCGCCGACTGGGACAAGATCATGCTGTCGATCGACGACCTTGACGACCTCTTGACGGAGAACCCGATTTTCCGCGGCCGCTGCGAGGGCGTCGGCGTCCTCGATCTGTCGGCTTGCATGGCGCTCGGCCTGACGGGCCCGATCCTGCGTTCCACGGGCTACCCGTACGACCTCCGCAAGGTGGCGCCGTACTCGGGCTACGAGAACTACGAGTTCGACGTCTGCACGGAGGATTCGTGCGACGTCATGGGCCGTTACCTCGTCCGCCTGCACGAGATGCGCCAGTCGATGCGCATCGTGGCCCAGGCGCTCGCCAAGCTGCGCGCCACGCCCGGCCCGATCATGGTGCCCGACCTCCGCATCGCGATGCCCGGCCAGGTGACGGTCGGCCCCGACGGCCAGGGCCAGGCCCCGGACCACGTCAAGCACATCCTGTCGGATTCGATGGAGGGCCTGATCCACCACTTCAAGCTCGTCACCGAGGGCTTCCACGTGCCGCCGGGCCAGGTCTTCGCCCAAACCGAACACCCGAAGGGCGTTCAGGGCGTGTTGGCCGTCTCGGACGGCGGGACCCACCCGTACCGCGTCCACGTCCGCGACGCGGCCTTCAACAATCTGCAATCGCTGGCCGCCCAAACGGAGGGCGGCACGATCTCCGATGTCATCGTTTGCGTGGCGTCGGTCGATCCGGTCATGGGAGGTGTCGACCGATGAGCTACGACACTGGCACGCGCCAGTCGTTGGAACGGGACGCCGCGCAGGTCGTGGCGCGGTATCCGAAACCGCGTTCCGCGATCCTGCCGCTGCTCCATCTCGTCCAGTCCGTGGACGGCTTCGTCTCGCCGGATGGCATCGAGTTCGTCGCCGACACGCTCGGGATGACCACGTCGGAAGTGTCCGCCGTCGCGACGTTCTACACGCAGTTCAAGCGGCAGCCCAACGGCACGTACAACCTCGGTGTGTGCACCACGGCGCTGTGCGCCATCATGGGCGGCGACGCCATTTATGAGCGTCTGCGCGAATACCTCGGCATCGAGGACGGGCAGACCACGGGCGACGGCATGTTCACGCTGGAACGCATCGAGTGCAACGCGGCCTGCGACTACGCCCCGGTCATGATGGCCAACTGGGAGTTCTTCGACAACCAGACGCCGGAATCGGCCGTCGCGCTCGTCGACGCGCTGCGCGCCGGCAAGCCAGTGGCCCCGACCCGGGGCCCGGACAAGCTGCCCACCTTCAAGGAGAACGAGCGCGTCCTCGCCGGCTTCCCCGACGGCAAGGCGGACCAGGGCGCGTCCGCGGGTGAGTCCTCGGTGCGCGGCGCCGAACTGGCCGACGAGAAGGGCTGGGCCGCCCCGCCCTACCCGGCCGGTGGCGCGGCGGCGCCCAAGGGAACCAAGGGGGAGGAGCGGAAATGACGACACTGACCCCGGTTCTCACGAAGCGGTGGGGCAAGGCCAACTCGTGGCGCCTCGCCGAGTATCAGGCGGACGGCGGCTACCAGGCGGCGCGCAAGGCGCTGACCATGGAACCGCAGGCCATCGTCGACCTCGTGAAGGCCGCCGGCCTGCGCGGCCGCGGCGGTGCCGGCTTCCCGGCCGGCACCAAATGGAGCTTCCTGCCCAAGCCGGACGGCGGCCCGCGCTACCTCGTGGTCAACGCGGACGAGTCCGAACCCGGCACGTGCAAGGACATGCCGATGCTCATGGCCGACCCCCACATGCTGCTGGAGGGCATGATCATCACGTCGTGGGCCATCGGCTGCCACCACGCCTTCATCTACCTGAGAGGCGAGGTGGTGCACGTCTACCGCCGCCTGCTCAGGGCCATTGAGGAGGCCAGGGCCGCCGGCATCCTTGGCGACCACGTGCTCGGCACCGACTATCAGCTCGAGATCACGGCGCACGCCGGCGGCGGCGCCTACATCTGCGGTGAGGAGACGGCGCTGCTCGACTCCCTGGAGGGCAAGCGCGGCCAGCCACGGCTCAAGCCGCCGTTCCCGGCGGCCGAGGGCCTGTACGCCCGGCCCACCGTCATCAACAACGTCGAGACGATCTCGCAGGTGCCGCCGATCATCCTGGGCGGCGCCGACTGGTTCGGCTCCATGGGCACCGAGAAGTCGCACGGCTTCGGCATCTTCTCCCTGTCCGGCCACGTCCAGCGGCCCGGCCAGTACGAGGCGCCCTTCGGCGTCACGATGCGCGAGCTGATTGACATGGCGGGCGGCATCCGCGAAGGCCACAAGCTGAAGTTCTGGATGCCGGGCGGCGCCTCGACCTCGATGTTCACGGAGGAGCAGCTCGACCTCAACCTCGACTACGACAACGTGATCCAGGCCGGTTCGATGCTCGGCACCCGCGCGTTGCAGGTCTTCGACGACACGGTCTGCGTGGTGCGCGTCGTGTCCCGCTGGATGGAGTTCTACGCGCACGAATCGTGCGGCAAGTGCACACCGTGCCGCGAGGGCACGGCCTGGCTGCGCGACACGCTGTGCCGCATCGAGGCCGGCGGGGGAACCCCGGCCGACATGGACGTGCTCGGCGACATCCCGGCGTCGATCGGCGGTTGCTTCTGCCCGCTCGGCGCGGGCGCGCCGCTCGCGCTCAACTCCTCGCTCAAGTACTTCCGCGACGAGTACGAGGAACACATTCGTCTCGGCCGCTGTCCGTTCGACCGGGCGGCTACGACCGCGTTCAACGGGGAGGTGGCGTAAGTGCCCGAGGTGACAGCCAAGACGGACCTGGTCACGGTCACGATCGACGACGTGGCCGTCCAGGTCAAACCCGGCACGTTGATCATCCGTGCGGCCGAACAGGCCGGGGTTTACATCCCGCGGTTCTGCGACCACCCGCTGCTCGACCCGGTCGGCGCCTGCCGCCAGTGCCTCGTCGACGTGGCCTCCCCGGCGGGCCCGGAGCACAAGCTCCGCGCCTTCCCCAAACCGCAACCGGCCTGCACCATGGTCGTGACGGACGGCATGGTCGTCCACACGGGGGCCACGTCGGAGGCGGCCCGGAAGGCCCAGACCGCGACCATGGAGCTGATCCTCGGCTCCCACCCGCTGGACTGCCCGATCTGCGACAAGGGCGGCGAGTGCCCGCTGCAGAACCAGGCCATGATGGTGGGCCGCGACGATTCCCGCTTCTCCGGCACCAAGCGCCACTACCCCAAGCCGCTGCCGTTGACGGCGAACATCCTGCTCGACCGCGAGCGGTGCGTGTTGTGCCAGCGTTGCACGCGGTTCGCGGCGCAGATCCCCGCGGACCCGTTCATCGGGCTCCAGGGCCGCGGCGCCAAGGAGCAGATCGGCCGCTTCGACCCCGCAGCGCTCGGCTTCGAGCTGACGGCGCAGCAGGGCACCGTCCAGGAGGACGAGGTGGCCTGGGGCGAGCGGACCGTCGAAGGCCAGCCGTTCGCCTCCTACTTCTCGGGCAACATCGTCCAGATCTGCCCGGTCGGCGCGCTGACGAGCGCCGATTACCGCTTCCGCTCCCGTCCGTTCGACCTCGTGTCGCTGCCGGGCGTGGCCGAACATGACTCCTCCGGCTCCGCGATCCGCGTCGACCTGCGCCGCGGCCGCGTGTTGCGCCGTCTCGCGGCGCACGATGACGCCGTGAACCAGGAGTGGCTCAGCGACAAGGATCGTTTCGCCTTCGGTTGGCAGACCGCCCCGGACCGTCTCACCGCCCCGTTGATCCGTGACGGCGGCGAGCTGCGCGAGGCCTCGTGGCCCGAGGCGATCGCCGCGGCCGCGGCCGGTCTGGCCCAGGCCGCCGGGGTCGGGGTGCTGCCCGGTGGGCGGCTCACCCTCGAGGACGCGCTCGCCTACTCCGTGTTCGCCCGGCGCGTCCTCCACACCGACGATGTCGACTACCGCAGCCGGCCGCATTCGGCCGAGGAGACGGCGTTCCTCGCCTCCCAGGTGGCCGGGTCCGGCCTCGGCGTCACCTTCGAGGCGCTCACGAGCGGCGCGCCCGTCGTCATGGCCGGCTTCGAGCCGGAGGACGAGGGCGGCATCGTCTTCCTCCGCCTGCGCGAGGCGGTCCGCAAGCGTGGCGCCAAGGTGTTCTCGATCGCGCCGTTCGCCTCCGTCGGCGTCCAGCGCCTCGGCGGCGAGCTGATCCCGGCGCTGCCGGGCGGCGAGGCCGCCGCACTCACGGCCCTCACCGAGGCGAGTCCCGCCGGTGCTGCGCTGAAGGCCGCGGACGGCCGGGGCGTCATCGTCGTCGGCGAGCGCCTGGCGCTCGTGCCCGGCGGTCTGACCGCCGCGCTGGCCGCGGCCGCCAGGCTCGGCGCCAAGCTGGCCTGGATCCCGCGCCGCGCCGGCGAGCGGGCCGCCATCGAGGCGGGCCTGCTGCCCGGCCTGCTGCCCGGCGGCCGCCGCCTCGGCGCGCTGTCCGGCCCGGACGCCGCCGCGTTGGCCCCGCTGTTCGGGACCGACCTTCCGGCCGCCCCCGGCCGCGACGCGTCCGGCATCGTCCAGGCCGTGATCGACGGCCAGATCGGCGCGCTCGTCGTGGGCGGCGTCGACCCGGACGACATGCCGGCCCCGGCCGAGGCCCGCATCGCGCTCGACCGTGCCTTCGTCGTCTCGCTCGACGTGAGGCGCGGGCCGGTCGCTCAGTACGCGGATGTCGTGCTGCCGGTGGCGCCGCCGCTGGAGAAGGCCGGCACCTTCATCAACTGGGAGGGTCGGCTTCGGCCGTTCGGCCAGGGCATCGCGACCACGGCGCTGGCCGATGGCCGCGTCTTGGCCCGCCTCGCCCAGGCGCTCGGTGTCAGCGACCTGGCCGAGCTCGGCAAGCCGGGTCTCACCCATGATTTCTTCGGCGCGCTGGGCGCGCCCGCCGCCAGGGTCGCCGCCCCGGCCGTTCCGGCCGCGCCGGCCCCGGTTCCGCCGGGCCACGGCCAGGCGCTGCTCGCGACCTGGCGACTCCTGCTGGACGCCGGCAGCTGTCAGGACCAGGCCCCGCACCTCGCGGCCACGCAGAAGCTGCCGGTCGCGCTCGTCTCGCCGGGCACCGCCCAGGCGAACGGCCTGACCAAGGGCGGCGTCGAGATCTCCACCGGCCGGGGCGCCATCGTGCTCCCGCTCCGGATCGCCCCGGACATGCTGGACGGCGTGGTCTGGGCGCCTGCCAACTCCGGCGCTTCGCGCGTGCTGCCCGCTTTGGGCGCGTGCGGCGGCGCCGTCACCCTCAAGCCGGCCGATACGAAGGAGGTGGGCTGACGTGGTGTTCCTCGCCGGAGTCGTGAACCCGACTCACGCAGTCTTTCTGCATGATTACTGGTGGGTGACCGTCATCAAGGCCGTCGCCCTGCTGGTCATCACTATCTTGTTCGTGCTGTTCGCGCTGTGGTTCGAGCGCCGCCTCGTGGGGCGCTTCCAATCGCGCCTCGGCCCCAACGTGCGTGGCCCGCTCGGCCTGCTGCAAGCCTGTTACGACGCGGCGAAGCTGCTCCTCAAAGAGGACATGAACGTGACGCGCGCGGACAAGCTGATCTACATCCTCGCGCCGATGCTGTCGGTGTTCGCCTCGCTCATGGTGTTCGCGGTCATCCCGTTCGGCTCGGAGGTCAGCTTCGGTCATTACAAGACCCCGCTGCAGCTGACCGACTTCCCGGTCGCGGCGCTCTACATCCTCGCCGTGACCGCGATCGGCGTTTACGGCATCGTACTTGGCGGCTGGGCCTCGCGCGGCAACTACACGCTCATGGGCGCGGTTCGCTCCTCGGCGCAGTTGATCAGCTATGAGCTGGTCATGGGTCTGTCGATCGTGTCGGTCTTCCTCGTGACGGGGTCGATGTCGACGTCGAACATCGTCTACGGGCAGCGTCACATCTGGTATTGCATTCTGCTGGCGCCGTCCTTCGTGATGTACATGATCTCGATCTTCGGCGAGACCAACCGCCTGCCGTTCGACCTCCCCGAGTGCGAGGGCGAGCTCGTGGCCGGTTACCAGACCGAGTATTCGTCGATGAAGTTCGCCTGGTACTACCTGGCCGAATACATCAACATGCTGAACGTCTCCGCGGTCGCTACCACACTGTTCCTCGGCGGTTATCGCTTCCCGTTCACGTCGATTTCGGCCCTGAACACGGGTTGGTGGACCGTTGTCTGGTTCCTCATCAAGATGTGGGCCGTCATGTTCCTGTTCGTGTGGGTCCGCGGCACGCTCGTCCGGTTCCGTTACGACCAGTTCATGCGGCTCGGCTGGAAGAAGCTGCTGCCGTGCGCGCTGATCTGGCTGTTCGTGCTGACCGCCGCGATGAGCGCGATCTTCTTCATCCCGAAGCTGCAACAGCGTTCCTGGTGGTGGCCGCTCGCCATTCTGGCCGTCTTCGGCCTCATCATCGGCCTCGTGATCCTGTGGCCCATGCCGGCGGAACGGCCGGTCAAGGACTGGTCGAAGGTGCCATATGAGCCGTACGCGGGCGGGTTCCCCGTGCCGCCGATGCCGGGCCAGACCACCGTGGTGTCCGCGCCGCAGCCGGTGCTCGCCGCCGTGGGCGCCGCGCCCGAGTCGTTCGCACCGCCGGGCGGGGCGGGAACCTTGCCCGCCGCGCCGGCCGCCGATGCCGAAGGGAGCGCCGACAAGTGAGCAAGACTCAGTCGCTCGGCTGGGAGCACAAGAAGCGCAGTCCGATCAAGAGGTTGTTCGGCCCGTGGGCCGGCTTCGTCGTGACGTTCCGCACGCTCTTCCAGAAGCCTGTCACCGAGCAGTACCCGTTCGAGAAGGTCCCGCCCAAGCCGCGCTACCACGGCCGGCACCAGCTGAACCGCCACCCGGACGGCCTCGAGAAGTGCGTCGGCTGCGAGCTGTGCGCTTGGGCCTGCCCGGCCGACGCGATCTTCGTCGAGGCGGCGGACAACACGCCTGAGGCGCAGTACTCGCCGGGTGAGCGCTACGGCCGCGTCTACGAGATCAACTATCTGCGCTGCATCTTCTGCGGTCTGTGCATCGAGGCGTGCCCCACGAGGGCGCTGACCATGACGAACGACTTCGAGCTGGCCTCCCAGTCGCGGGCCGACATGATCTACACCAAGGACCAGCTGCTGGTCGCGCCGCCCGAGGGCGTGCCGGCCGCGCCGCATCCGATGGTGCCGGGCACCCAGGACGTCGACTATTACGCCGGCAAGGTCACCGGGCCGGTGCCCGAACAGCTCGAATGGGTGGCGGCCCACCGCCCGGCCGGGTCCGGCACGGGCGTTCAGGCCCAGGCCACGAGGAGCGTGAACGCATGAGTCATCTCGCCGTTCTGAAGGCGGCCGCGGCCGCCGCGAGCAGCACCGGGGTCTCGACGGCCCAGATGGTGCTGTTCTGGATCGTCGGCATCATCGCGGTGCTGGCGGCCCTCGGACTGATCTTCGCCCGGCGCGCGGTCTACGCCGCGGGCTGCCTGATCGTCACGATGGTCTGCCTCGCGGTCCTGTACGTCTCGATGGACGCGCCGTTCCTCGGCATCGCCCAGGTCGTCGTCTACACGGGCGCGATCATGATGTTGTTCGTCTTCGTGCTGATGCTCGTCGGCGTCGACGTCTCCGACTCCTTCACCGAGCTGATCCGCGGCCAGCGCGCCTGGTCGATCATCTGCGGGCTCGGTCTCGTGCTCGTGCTCGGCGGAGTCGCCTGGCGGGCCACGCTGCCGGCCACGATCGGGTTCCAGAAGGACCAGGACAACATCACGACGATCACGAACGCCCTGTTCGGCGATTTCCCGTTCACCCTTGAGGTGACGGGCACGCTGCTGATCGTCGCGGCGCTCGGCGCTGTCACGATCACGCACCGGCAGCGCCTGACCGCCCGTCGTGGCCAGGCCGAGCTGGCCGTCAGCCGCGTCGCGGCCGGCACACAGGTCAGCCCGTTGCCCGCCCCCGGCGTCTACGCCGGCTACAACGCGTCCGACGTCCCGGCCCTCGACCCGTCCGGCAACGTCATCGAGCAGTCCGTGCCGGAGGTCATCCGGCTGCGCGGCCAGGTGCGGCGCATCGAACAGTTCGAACAGGCCCAACTGCCGTCCGTCCGGCCCGGCGAAGCGGCACTGGCCGGTGCGCCGGCCAGGCCCAAGCCGCCATCGGGCACCCCGCCGGTGCCTGGCACGCGCCAGCCCGCCCCCCTGGGGGACGGCGCGGCCGCGGCCGAGCCGGCCGGCCCGGCCGCCGCGGTCCCGGACTCCACAACCGACTCGGACCCGGCCAAGGGTGCCAAGGAACAGGGAGGTGAGGCGAAGTGACGCCGTACATCGTGCTGTCGGCGATCCTGTTCGCCATCGGCGCCACCACGGTGCTCGTGAGGCGCAATTCGATCGTCGTGTTCATGGGCATCGAGCTGATGCTGAACGCCGCCAACCTCTCGTTCGTGGCTTTCGCGAAGCTGAACGCCGCCATCGAGGGGCAGCTCGCGGCGTTCTTCGTCATGGTGGTCGCCGCCGCCGAGGTGGTGGTCGGACTCGCCATCATCGTGTCGGTCTTCCGGTCCCGGCGCTCCGTGTCGGTCGACGACGAGAATCTGATGAGGCACTGACATGACGCAAACCGCTTCCGCCCTCGCTGCCGCCCAGGTGGCCACCACGGCCACCGGCGCCACGAACCTGCTGTGGCTCACGATCCTCATCCCGCTCGTCAGCGCGGGCCTGCTGCTGATCCTCGGCCGCTGCGCCGACAAGTGGGGTCACGCGCTCGGCGTGCTCGCGCCGCTCGCCTCTTGCGTGATCGGCTTGGCCGCCCTGTTCCAGGTGCTGGGCCAGCCGCAGGGGCAGCGCACCTATGACCTGAAGCTGTTCGGCTGGATCACGGGCTCCGATTTCGCGCTGAACGCGGGTCTGCGCGTCGACCAGCTGTCGCTGACCTTCGTCGCGCTCGTGACGTTCGTGGGCACGTTGATCCACATTTATTCGGTCGGCTACATGAAGCATGACCCGGACCGGCGGCGCTTCTTCGCCTACCTGAACCTGTTCGTGGCGGCCATGCTGCTGCTCGTCCTCGCGGATTCCTACCTCTTGATGTTCGTCGGCTGGGAGGGCGTGGGCCTCGCCTCGTACCTCCTGATCGGCTTCTGGAACGACAAGACGCCGAACGCGGTGGCCGCGAAGAAGGCCTTCATCTCGAACCGCATCGGCGACGTCGGCATGCTCGTCGCGCTGATGCTGATGTTCTGGGGCTTCGGCACGGTCAGCTTCAGCGGTGTCTTCAAGGCGGCCGGCACGGCGTCGACCGGCCTGCTGACGGGCATCGGCATCATGCTGCTGCTCGCGGCCTGTGGCAAGTCCGCGCAGTTCCCGCTGCAATCGTGGCTTGGCGACGCGATGGCCGGCCCAACGCCGGTGTCCGCGCTGATCCACGCGGCCACGATGGTGACGGCCGGCGTCTACCTCGTCGTTAGGTCCGGCCCGATCTACTCGGGTGCGCCGAACGCCCGGCTGATCGTCGTCATCGTCGGCGCGATCACGCTGCTGTACGGCGCGATCGTCGGCTCCGCGAAGGACGACATGAAGAAGGCGCTGGCGGCGTCCACGATGTCGCAGATCGGCTACATGATGCTGGCCGCCGGGCTTGGCACGGTCGGCGCGGCGTTCGCGATCATGCACCTCGTGACGCACGGTTTCTTCAAGGCCGGGCTGTTCCTCGGGGCCGGTTCCGTCATGCACCAGATGAAAGAGCAGACCGACATGCGGCGCTTCGGCGCGCTGTGGAAGGTCATGGCCATCACGTGGGTCACGATGGGCATGGGCTGGCTCGCGATCATGGGCATCCCGCCGTTCTCCGGCTTCTGGAGCAAGGACAAGATCATCGACGCGGCCTTCATCGTCCAGGACGGCCAGACGTGGCGCGCGTGGCTGTTCGGCCTCGTGGCGCTCATCGGCGCCGGGATCACCGCGTTCTACATGTCGCGCCTGTTCTTCATGATGTTCCACGGCTCGAACCGGTGGGACGATGACATGGACCCGCACGAGTCGTCGCCGTGGATGACCTTCCCGATGATCGTGCTGGCGCTCGGTTCCGTGGCGCTCGGCTGGGTCCTCTCGTGGACCCACTTCCCGGAGTGGCTCGCGCCGGTGACGGGCTCCGTCTCGGACCATGAACCCGTGATGCCGAGTTGGGCCATCACGGTGCTGACGCTCGTCGTGGTGCTGATCGGCATCGCGATCGCGGCGCTCAAGTACCTGAAACAGAAGGTTCCACGGCTGGCTCCACCGGGCAACTGGTTGACCCGGGCGGCCCGCCAAGACCTGTACCAGGACTCGTTCAACGACACCGTGCTGGTCCGTCCGGGCCAGGCGCTGGTGACGGCGACCCGGGTCGTGGACACCGACGTCGTCGACGGCGCGGTGCGCGGGGTCGCGTGGCTGAGCGTGGGCGCCGGCCGGGCGCTGCGCTTGCTGCAGAACGGCTTCGTCAGGTCTTACGCCGCGCTCATGGCGGCCGGCGTCATCATCCTGCTGGCTATCGTCCTGGCGACGAGGGTGTGAGGCTTTCAATGCAGAACTTTCCTTGGTTGACAGTCCTCATCGCCCTTCCGGCGGTGGGCGCGATCGTGCTGTGGCTCGTGCCCGGCGCGGTGCGGGCGGCCGCCCGGCAGATCGCCGTGGCCTGGTCCGTCATCGTGTTCGCCGGCGCGGTGGCCGCGACGTGCGCCTACCAGTCCGGCACGGGTGCGGTCCGGCTCACGCAGTCGGTCAATTGGATCTCCCAGTTCGGGATCACGTACTCGGTCGGCGTGTCCGGCGTCGGCATCGTGATGATCCTGCTCTCCACGCTCCTCGTGCCGCTCGTGTTGCTGGCCGCGTGGAAGGAACAGGACACGTCGGCGCGCAGCGCCCACTACGCGGCGCTCGTGCTGATCCTCGAGAGCTTCATGGTCGCGGTCTTCGCGGCCCGTGACCTCGTGCTGTTCTACATCCTGTTCGAGGCCATGCTGATTCCCGTCTACTTCCTCGTCGGCTCGTTCGGCGGCGAGGGGCGCAAGAAGGCGGCCTTGAAGTTCCTGCTCTATTCGCTGGCCGGCGGCCTCGTCATGCTGGCGGGCGTCATCGGGCTGTGGAGCTATGCCGGGTCGGATCCCGGTTCCATGCGGATCGACAACCTGACCGGGCTCCACCTGGGCACGGTGCCCGAGCGCTTGATCTTCCTGGCGTTCTTCGTGGCGTTCGCGATCAAGGCCCCGATGTGGCCGGTCCACACGTGGCTGCCGGACACTGCCCAGGCCGCGAAGCCCGGCACCTCCGTCCTGCTGGTCGGTGTGTTGGACAAGGTCGGCACGTTCGGCATGCTGACTTTGTGCCTGCCGCTGTTCCCGAACGCTTCCCGGTGGGCCGCGCCCGTGATCATCGTCCTGGCGATCGTGTCGATCATCTGGGGCGGCCTCATGGCGCTGGCGCAGAAGGACATCCTGCGGTTCATCGCCTACACGTCGGTGTCCCACTTCGGTTTCATCGTGCTCGGCATCTTCGCCTTCACGCAGACGTCGGAGCTCGGCTCGACTTTCTACATGGTGAACCACGGGCTCTCGACGGGCGCTCTGTTCTTCCTGGCCGGCTACCTGATCAGGCGGCGCGGCACGCAGAATATGGCCGAGATGGGCCCGGGCCTCCAGCGGAACTTCCCGCTGTTGGCCGGCACGTTCCTCGTGACTGGGCTCGCGGTCATCGCGCTGCCGGGCCTGTCGACGTTCGTCTCCGAGCTCCAGGTCATCGTCGGCGCCTTCCAGACCCACCACGTCGCGGCCGTGATCGCCGCGGCCGGCGTGATCCTCGCGGCCCTGTACATCCTCATGACTTACCAGCGGGTGTTCACCGGGCCCAAGCGCATGGACCTGACGGGTGAGGGCGCCAAGGACCTCGGCGGCCGTGAGCTGACCGTGGTCGGCGTGCTGATCGCGATCATGCTCGTACTCGGCTTCTACCCGTCGCCGGCGGTCAACATCCTCAACGATTCGGCCCAGACCGCGGTCACGCAGTCCGGCAGCACGCAAGCCACTCACCAGGGGGTGGTCACCGGTCCCACGTCCGGTGAGCAGAAAGGAGGCCAGCAATGAGGGCGCTCATGGCGACAACCTTCACGGGTCCCAGCGTTGATTGGATCCAGATTCTGCCCATCGTGATCGTGCTCGGCGCGGCGGTCATCGGCGTGCTGTGCGAGGCCTTCCTGCCGGCCAGGGGCCGGCGCGGCTTCCAGATCGTGTGGGCGCTCTTGGCGACGGTGGCCAGTGGCGCCGCCGCCCTGTGGCTGAGCCTGTCGGACCGGACGGGCACCGCCATCGGCCACCAGGTCATGGTCGACAAGTTCGGCCTCTTCGTCCAGCTCGCCCTCGCCGCGGTGGCGCTGCTCAGCGTCCTCGTGATCGCGTCTCGGTCGCGGGACAAGGAGGACGCGTTCGCCCCGATGCCGGCCGCGGCCCCCGGTTCGGAACTCGAGGAGCTGGCCAGGAAGGCCAGACTGCCTCATTCGGAGATCTTCCCGCTGACGTTGTTCGCGCTCGGCGGCATGATGATCTTCCCCGTGGCGGGCGACTTCATCACGATGTTCGTCTCGCTCGAGATCCTGTCCCTGCCGCTGTACATCATGACGGCCATGGCCCGGCGGCGTCGGCTGCTGAGCCAGGAGGCGGCGCTCAAGTACTTCTTGCTGGGCGCTTTCTCCTCGGCCTTCTTCCTGTTCGGCGCCGCGTGGGTGTTCGGCGCCACGGGCTCGCTCGCGTTGACGAGCGTCTCGACGGCCATCGGCAGCGGCACCTCCGGCAGCGACCTGTTGCTGTACACGGGCCTCGTGCTCGTGCTCGTGGGCCTTGGGTTCAAGGTCGGCGCCGTGCCGTTCCACGCCTGGATGCCGGACGTCTATGAGGGCGCCCCGACGCCGCTCACGGGCTTTATGGCGGCGGCCACGAAGATCGCGGCCTTCGGCGCGATGCTGAGGATCGTGTACGCGGTCGTGGCCTTCCTTCAGTGGGATTTCCGGCCGGTGCTGTGGGTGCTGGCCTGCCTCACGATGCTGGTCGGCACGGCCATCGGCCTGGCGCAGCACAACATCAAGCGACTGCTCGCCTACTCGGCGATCGCGCACGC
>JAISIU010000214.1 GCA_031261885.1 Bifidobacteriaceae bacterium | reverse complement strand
CGGCCCAGCCCGAACGATCCCGAGGCGCGTTAGGCTCGGCCGCGTGGAATCGAGCGGCTTGTTGGGCGTCATGGGCGCGATGGAAGAGGAGATCGCGGCCGTCCGGGCCGCCCTCGAGGACCCGCGGACGCGGCGCGTGCTCGGCGTCGAGGTGACCCAGGGCACGCTGGCCGGGCGGGCGGGGGCCCGCCCCGTGGCGTTGGCGCTCAGCGGAGTCGGCAAGGTGAACGCGGCGCTCGCGGCCGCCGCCCTCGTGACCGCCGGCGCGGACCGGGTCGTGTTCACGGGCGTGGCGGGCGGGGTCTCGCCGGACGTGGCGATCGGCGACGCCGTGGTCGCCACGGACCTCGTACAGCACGACATCGACGTGACGGCCATGGGGTTCGAGCCGGGCCGCCTGCTCGGGGAACCGCCCAGCTGGGTGGCCGATGCCGTGTTGTCCGGTCAGGTCGCGGCCGCCGCCGAATCGCTCGGCGCGCGCGTGCACCGGGGCCGCATCGCCTCGGGCGACCAGTTCGTGGCCGACCACGCCCAGGGTGCGTCGATCCGGGAGCGGTTTGGGGCCGTGGCGGTCGAGATGGAGGGCGCGGCCGCGGCCCAGGCGTGCGGCAAGCTGGGCGTGCCGGTGGCGGTCCTGCGGTGGATCTCGGACGCGGCCGATGCCGGCGCGCCCGTCGACTTCCCGGCGTTCCTCGAGCGGGCGGCCGGCCTGGACCTAGCCGTGCTCAGGGCGCTGTGACGCCGGCCGGGCTTACTTGACCTTGACTTTCTTGACCTTGCTCCACGGGCTCCACGCCTTGTGGGAGCCGCTCTTGGCGTAGGCCTCGACGCGCACGTAGTAGGTCTTGCCGTGCTTGAGCTTCGCGAGTGAGGCGACCGAGGTGGTGGAGCCGACGGTCTTGGAGACGCGGCCCTTGGTGAACTTCTTGTCGCGCGCGGCCTGAACCCGGTAGCCCGTGACGAGCTCTTGCGAGGCCCACGTGGCCGTGACGGTCTTGGCTTTGGAGCTTGTGGCCTTCTTCAGCGTCATGCTGGCCGGGGCGACGGGCAGCTTGGCGGCGTAGTCGGCGGCCGTGGCGGCCGCGCCGGCGGCGACGGGCTGGGCCGTGAAGTCCATGACCCAGGCCCAGTGCTTGCCGACCTTGACGGCGCCGACGCCCACCGACTGGAACGCCTTGGACAGGAGGTTGGCCTTGTTGCCGGCCGACTTCATCCAGCTCGCCACGACCGATCCGGCCGAGGAATATGCCTGGGCGAACGATTCGCTCCACGGCTTGGCGTAGCCCTTGGGGAGGGCCGTGGACCAGGCCTTGCCACCCGGCCGCTTGTAGGACGGCGTGATCGCGACCTCGCGGGCCCGGGTCATGGCGGAGGCCATGAGCTTGGTGTCCATCGTGAGGGGTTTTAGCCCGGCGGCCGTGCGCTGGGCGTTCACCTTCGTGAGCACCCCGAAGGCCTGGCTGGTGTATTGGATCGGCACCGTGCGCACGAGGGCGGTCGGCGCGGCGGCCGCGGCCGATGGCGTGGCGCCAGTGGTGCTTGTGGTGTCCGCCCAAGCGGTGGCCGGGCCGGCGGCGAGGCCGGCCGCGACGGCGCAGGCCAGGGCCGCAGCCGCGCGGCGGGCGCGGTGGGAGTCGCGGGGGGGACGGTGGGACAACGCGGGAACAGGCGCCGACGCCTGCGCATGGGACATCACGGCTGGTGGCCTTTCAGGGGCGGAAGAAGCGATGCGGACGGCCCAAATCCTACCGCCGCGCCGTGCCCCTCCCGGGTCGCTCTTGGATTTGGTACCCGAATCGTTCCGACCCGTTGCCAAAGCTGTGCCCGGGCGCCTCGGGGAGGGGGATTCTGTGAGCCGGCTCAACCCGGAACAGGGCGCTGCTTGTTCCGACTTACGTGCCTAAGTCGGAACAAGACGCTGGTTATTCCGACTTATCATGTAAACTCGGAATATGATGAGCGTTGTTCCGGGTTCGGCTGGGCCGTGGCCGGCGCACGGCCACGAGGTACGTCCCTGGCACAGCGCCACGCGCGGTCCGCGCGCCGACCGCCTGTACTCCGAAGTCACGGTCTCACTGCCGCCGTTCATCGCTGACCTGCCGGTCCCCTCCCCAGTCGTGGCGGCCGCCCACGTCGACCAGGCCACGACCGCCATCGGGCGCTTGGACTCGACCGCCGGCCGCGCGTTCGTGCCCATGAGCGCGCTGCTGGCCCGCACCGACGCGATCGCCTCGTCCCGGATCGAGCACATCAAGGCGACGCCCACCCAACTGGCCCGCGCCGCCGCTGGCCTCCGCGCACCGGACAGCGCTGTCGTCACGCTCGCGGCCGGCCAAGCCCTGAACCTCATGATCGCGCGGGCCACCACGCGGGGCGTCCGGCTCGACGACCTGCTCGAGGCGCACCGCTTGCTCATGGCCGGCGATCTGGTGGAGGGCCCCTTCGCCGGCCAGCTCCGCACCATGCAGAACTGGATCGGCGGCTCCGACTATTCGCCGCGCGGCGCCGACTACGTTCCGCCACCGCCCGACCTGGTACCGGCGCTCATGGAGGACCTCATCCGTTTCGCGAGCCGCGATGACCTCCCCGCCGTGGCACAGGCCGCCATCGCCCACGCCCAGTTCGAGTCGATCCACCCGTTCACCGACGGCAACGGCCGCATCGGCCGTGCGCTCGTCGGTGCGATCCTGGCCGCGCGCGGCTTGCTGCACGGAACGGTCGTGCCGGTGGCGGCCGCCCTGGCCGGCGACACCGGCTCATACTTCGGCGCGCTCACCGCCTACCGCGGCGGCGACGTCGGCCAGGTCATCGGGCTCGTCGCGGACGCGCTCGGAGCCGCCGCCCGCGAGAGCGAGGCCACCGCGCGGAACCTGGACGCACTGCCCGCCGAATGGAAGGCGCGGGCCAAGCCCCGCACCGGGTCGGCGGCCGCCAAACTGATCGAACGGCTCGTGGCGCATCCCGTCATCGGCGCCGAGGACGCGGCCTCTCTGACGGGTTCCTCCAGCTCCAGCGCCTACGCCGCCATCGACACTCTCGTGGCTGCCGGCGTCCTCACGCCGATCAGTGAGTCCAAGCGGCACCGCGCCTGGGCCGCGATGGACGTCCTCGCGGAAGCCGAAGACCTCACGGCCAGGCTCCGCAAACGCTGAGTCGCCGGTCCGCGCATCGTCCTGATATCCGAATCGTGCTGAATAACTGCCAAGGCTGTGTGCGAGAGCGGAGGGTGAGGGACGGCATCGGGCGTTTTCCGGATGACGGGCACGGCGGGTGCGGTAGGGTGGGCCTGCCCGCGAGGGCGGGGCAAGTCCGGTGCGAAACCGGCGCTGACCCGCAACCGTGAGGCCGTCATCGGCGGACCAGCCGCGCACCGCGCACCGGAGTATTCCGGCCAAGCGGGCGGCGGCGGTGACCCGGCGGGGCGGCCGAGTCGGAAAACCCGTCGTCGCGGCGAGTGGCTCCAGTTTCACTGTCGCGGTCTACAGCACAGGAGCCCGCGCCCGGCCGGCTTCTCTTGCCGGCCGCCCGTGGGTGGCCCTGCGGTGGACCACTCACGGAAGGTTCATTCTCACCCATGTCTCCCCGTCCCAGCCGCATCCTCGCGGCACTCACCTGCGCCCTCGCGGCCATCTCCCTCGCCGCCTGCTCCGGCGGCTCCAAGGCCATCAGCACGCCGTCGGTCGGCGACGAATCGGCCAGCCAGACGGCCTCGGCCAAACCCAGCGCGACCAGCTCGGCCTCGGCCGCCGCCGCGCTCCAAGCCGACGCGGTCAAGGCCGCCACGTGGCTCAGCACCACGCTGAAGGACTCCAACCACGAGGTCAGCACCTCCGGCGGCTCCACCTATGACGACCCCGGGCTCACGATCGACACGCTGTGGGCCATGGTCGCGGCCAACCAGGTGGACCAGACCAGCCAGATCGGTGCCTGGCTGGCGGACAAGGCGCAGATCAAGTCCTACACGGGCCAGGGCGCCAAAGCGATCTACGCCGCGGCCACCGCGAAGCTCGGCCTCGCGCTCGGCACGCCCGGCCTGCCGGCAGAGACGGACTTCGACGCCTCCGCGCTCCTGACCGGGCGGCTGCAGTCCTCGGGCCGGTTCACGGACTCCTCGTCCTCCGGCGACTACTCGACCCCCACGGGCCAGGCGCTCGCCATCCTCTACTACCTCCAGCAGGGCACGCTCGCGTCGCTGCACGCCGACCCAGTCCAATACCTGGTCGGCGCTCAGTGCAAGGACGGGTCGTGGCCGGCCTCGTTCGACGCCGGCGGCGCCTCCGCCTCCGCGTCCGCGGACGCCGACTACTCGGACTCGGACAGCGACGGCGACACGGACTTCGACAGCGACTCGGGCCAGGACACCGGCACGGACTTCGGCGCCGATGACGACTCGACGTCCACGGATCTGGACTCCGGCACCGACACGGACGAGACGGCATCGGCCACCTCCTGCGTGGGCGACGTCGACACCACCGGACTCGTGGTCCAGGCGCTGGCCGCGGCCGGCGGCCAACCCAAGGACGTGCTCTCGGGCGCCGTCTGGCTGGCCCACCACCAGAGCGAGGACGGCTCGTGGTCCAGCTCGTCCGCGTCTGCCGGCTCATCCGTCTCCCCGGCGGCGAGCGCCTCGTCCTCCGGCAAGACGGCCTCGGTCAACTCGACGGCGATGGCGGTCATGGGCCTGCTCTCGGCCTACAAGGTCGTCAAGGACGACCGCAAGGCCATCCAGAAGGCCGCGCTGGCGGGCCGCGAGTTCCTCGCGTCGGTCCAGAACTCGGACGGCGGCCTGCCGGTGGGCGCCTCGGGGACCTCGGACGCCCGCGCCACGGCCCAGGGCGTGGTCGCGCTCGAGGGTGACGACATGCCGACCCTGCTCGGCGTCGAGTACGCCCCGACGGCCTCCCCGAGCGTCAGCGCCTCGCCCAGCCCGAGCTACGGGTACGGGTACCGGTCCACATACGGCGTCGGTTCGGGTTCCCTCTCGAAGGACAGTGGCCGCTGAGATGCCACATGCAGTCAGGGCCCGGTCCGGCCGCAGTGGCCGGCGCCCGGGCCGTCTGAGGCGGCCGGTCGCGGCCATCATCGTCGCGTTCGCGCTGGGGGGAGGGCCGGCAGCGGCCTGCGCCGAGGCCGCCGGGAGTCCGTCCGCCGCCGCGTCACCAGCCGCCGTCACGGCCGTGTCCGCCGCCGCGTCCCCCGCCGTGACGGGTGCCGCCTGCACGGACCAGAAGGGCGTCACCGTCGTCGTCGACTTCGGCCCGCTCGGCGGCATCGCCCTCGGCTGCGCCCGCTCCAAGCCGAAGACCGGCCTCGACGCGCTGCGCGCCGCGGGCTTCACGGCCACCTTCGTGCCGGGGCAGGTCGGGTTCATCTGCCAGCTCGACTCCCGGCCGGACCCCTGCAACGGCGCCCCCGCGAGCGCCTACTGGTCCTATTGGAAGGCCGGCGCCCAGGGCCGCGCCTGGACCTATTCGGCCGTCGGGGCCGGCAACGACCACCCGGCCGCCGGCGCGGTCGAGGGGTGGGCGTTCGGCGCGGGGGATCCGCCGCGGTTCGGGCCGGGCGCCTCGGCCGCCGCCGCTCCCACGGCCCGGACCGGCAGCGCCGTGGCCGGCCCGCCCGTCATCCCCGCCACGGAACTCTCAGCCATCGAGGCGAGCGAGGCCTCGGTCCGGGCGGCCTCGGCCGCCTCGCACTTCTGGGCGCCCAAGTCCTCCCAAGCGGCGGGGTTCGGCAGCGTCATCCGCGGCGGCCCGGCGCTCGGGATCGCCGTCATCGTGGTCGCGGTCTGCCTCGTCGTCATCGGCGCGGCGGCTCGGAGGCGCCGCCGTGAGCAGTGAGCGGGCCGTGCCCGATGCCGGCCGGTCGCCTTTCGGGGGTGCCGTGCGGGATGCTGGCGGGTCGCCTTTCGGGAAGACAGCGTCCGATACCGGGCGGTCCGGATCTGCCTCGCGCCTCCACCCGGGCGCGTGGTGGGTGTGGGCGGCCGGCCTGGCGCTGACGGCCGCGAGCACGGCGAACCCGCTGCTGCTCGTGCTGATCGCGGCCGTCGTGCTGGCCGTCGTGGTGGCCAGGCGCGGGGATGAGCCGTGGGCCATGAGCCTGCGCCTGTACGTGGGGCTGGCGGTCGCGGTGGTCGTGATCCGCGTGGCCTTCCGGGCCGTGTTCGCCGACCCGACCGGCACCACGGTGTTGCTCCATCTGCCTGTCATCCAGCTCCCGGGCCATCTGGCCGGGATCCAGCTGCTCGGCCCGCTGACGGCCGAATCGCTGCTGGCGGGCGTCACTGACGGGCTGCGGCTCGGGGTCATCATCCTGGCGGTGGGCGCCGCGAACTGCCTGGCCAGCCCCAAGCGGCTGCTGGCGTCGGTGCCGCGCGCGCTGTACGAGGCCGGCACCGTCATCGTCGTCGCCCTCACCGCCTTCCCGCAGCTGGCCGCCTCGGTCACGCGGGTCCGGCGGGCCCGCCGCGTGTTGGAGGTCGCGGGCCGGCCGGCCGGTAGCGGGGTCAGCGGCCCGAGGGCCGAGGCGGCCCGCCGGGGCGAGGGACGGGCCGGCTGGTTCCGCGGCATCGTCGTGCCCGTGCTGGCGGACGCCCTCGACGGGTCGTTGGCGCTCGCGGCCGCGATGGACGCCCGCGGCTTCGGCCGGGTCCGGCCCGTGGGGCGGGCCCGCCGCCGGGCCACGGCGTTGGCCGGGTGCGGTGCGCTGCTCGGTCTCGGCGTCAGTGTGTTCGCGCTGCTCAGCGGCGGTGGCACGGGTTTCGGCCCGGCCTCATCCGCCCGGGGCGCCCGTTCCACGGTGTCCACGACCGTCATCGTCGGTGTCGCGGCGCTGGCGGCCGGCCTCGTGCTGCTCGGCTGCGCGCTCAGACTGCTGGGCGGGCGCGTGGTGCGCACCCGCTACCGGCGCCAGCCGTGGGGCCGGCCCGAGTGGGCGGTCGCGGCGGCGGGCGCGGCCGGTCTCGCCGGCGTGCTGGCCGCGCGCGCTCTGAGCCCGGCGGCCGTCATACCGGCCGCAGGGGTGCTGGCCTGGCCGGCCGTGCCGATCCTCGCGCTCGTGGGGCTGCTCGCCGCGGCCTCCCCGCTGTGGCTGCCGGTGCCGCCCGCCCGGCGCGCGCGGCCGGGCCGCACCCAGCGGATGGGCGCCGGCATCGGCGGCCCGCTGAGGGTGGCCGTGCGAGCGGGGGTGGCGCGATGATCCGATTCGACCACGTGACGTTCACGTACGCCGGGAACGCCGATCCCACGCTCCGGGACGTGGACCTCGACCTCCGGGACGGCGAGCTGGCGCTCGTCATCGGCCCCACCGGCTCCGGCAAGTCGACGCTGCTGAAGGCCATGAACGGGTTGGTGCCGCACTTCACGGGCGGCACGCTGGCCGGCGCGGTGACCGTGGGCGGGCGGTCCACGCGCGACTATCCGCCCAGGCAGCTGGCCGAAACCGTCGGCTACGTGATCCAGGACCCGGTGCGCGGTTTCGTCACGGACACGGTCGAGGCGGAACTGGCCTGGACCATGGAGCAACTCGGCGTGGAACCGGCCGTCATGCGCCGGCGCGTCGAGGACATGTTCGACCTCCTCGGGCTGGCCGAGCTCCGGGACCGGCCGCTCGCGACACTGTCCGCCGGGCAGGCGCAGCGGGTCGCGATCGGGGCGGCTTTGACGCCGATGCCGCAGGCCCTCGTCCTCGACGAGCCGACCTCGGCGCTCGACCCGGCCGCGGCCGAGGAGGTGCTGGCCGCGATCACACGGCTGGTCCACGACCTCGGCCTGACCGTCGTGATGGCGGAGCACCGCCTGGAGCGGGCCGTGCAGTTCGCCGACCGGATTTTAGAGGTCGGCGCCGACGGCCGCGTCCGGGCCGGCCGGCCCGAGGCGATCCTGGCCGGCGCCCCGTTGGCGCCGCCCGTCGTCGAACTCGGCCGCGTCGCCGGATGGCGGCCGCTGCCGCTGACGGTGCGCGACGCGCGTCGCCGCGTGCCCGAACTGGCGGACCGGCTGCCCGTGGCGCCGCCCGCCCGGTTCGGGGGAGAGGCCGCCGCCGGGCCGGCCGAACCGGACGGCCCCGTCGTGTTGCGGGCGCGCGGCGTCACGGTGCGGTACGGCCGGGTGTTGGCCGTCGACGGCGTCGACCTCGACCTCGTGGCGGGGCGCGTCACGGCGCTCATGGGCCGCAACGGCTCGGGTAAGTCGAGCCTTTTGTGGGCGTTGCACGGCGCCGGGGAGTCGGAATCCGGTGAAATCACCCACTGGCCCGGCGGCAACGCGCCAATCGCCCCACCCTCTGAGGGCGGGGGTTGGTCAGGGAGAGCCGCTGCCCAGGCGAAACACCGCCACTGGCCATTCCGCGCCCGCGGCCGGCGCGCCCGGCCCGGCGCCACGCCCACCCGCGCCGCCACGGTCGGGCTCGTGCCGTCCCAACCCGGCGACCTGTTGAGCCTCGGCACCGTGGCCGCCGAATACGAGGCCGCGGACCGCCGCGCGGCCGCGCCGCCCGGCCCGGCCGCCCCCCAGCTGGGCCCCCACCCGCCCCGCGGCCCCCCCGGCCGCCCCCCCCCCCACCACCCCGAGGG